>NZ_CBFHTG010000023.1:0-37473 GCF_965658795.1 Lentibacter sp.
GGCGGCATTGGATTGAAGCACTGCTGGCTGAACGCGAAGACCACGTCAGCATCAACACTGTGCTCACAGCCGAAAACCATGATCTGGACGCCATCAAGGTTTGGTTCCAGGAGCGGTTGGGACTTGATGTGCCGATATCCCTTGAGGGTGTGGTCAACGTCTATGATGCGGCGACCCTCCTTGGGGCAGGACGGCTGGAAGAAGCTGATCTTCATTCCCTAAGACGGTCCTTGTTTGAAAGTCTTGCCACCGACCCAAAGGCCTTTGGGCTCGACAAACGGCTCAGGGACTTCATCATGTCGCTTAAGGTCCGCCGACCCATAGAGGCTCTGGGTCAGAAATGCGGTATGGATCGACCCGAGCACATTGCAGTTGATCTACGCGGCAATGTCATGACCTGCCAGAACACAGGGGCGAAGGGTGAGCACAAGATCGGCCATGTTGATGACTTTGATGCGATCGCGCTCAACACAGCGACACATTTTGCCTTCCGGGACGAATGTATGTCGTGCCCCGTTGTGCAGCTCTGCAAGGGGTCCTGCATGTTCCTCGAAGGGGAGTTCTTCAGGCAGAGCTGCGCCAACGAGTTTGCGTTCAATATGGGGGTTCTGATGGCGGCGGTGTGGCATTTGACGGGGATGGTGGTGGTGAGCGTTTATGCAGTTGGCGTTCGAACATAGGTCACATAAAAACCCTTGCTAATCCGCTGCTCCTGCAATCGGTCACTGAGCGAAAACCCACCAGTTTTCAAAGGTGCTTGAAAGATATCAAGTCCTCTGTCGAGAACAATTTTCCATCCCGTATCAGTGACGATATCGCGCGCATGCGGTGTTCCTGAGCCATCAAAGGCCCATGTGAATTCAACGCCCGAGCCAACACAGGCGTCTACGATCGAGTCGAGCAATTCGCGTTGCTTGCCCACATTTCCGTCGTCTGGCCCAGTCACCAGATGAACGCTGATTTGGTCCTCAGGCGATTTGCGCCGGATAACCGGCCAAGCTCTGACCCTCAGGAATTTGGAGGTAAAAGCGATTGTGGAGGGTGTCGAGACAGCGCAACAAGCGCAGCTGCTCGTGCAGTATCAGCTGTTCATACAACAAGGTTATCTGCATGCCAGGCCGATGCGGCCTGAGGAGGTGGCGGGGCAGCTCTCCAATATTGGCGTGGACGTGTGATGGCAAAAATGATCAATACATTACAGCTTGTGGAGAAATCGTTGCGACAAACCAAAAGGTAGTGTGGCGGAAGGGATAATGGCATGGAACCTCATGATAGCGAAATCGCGATCGACTCTTAAAAATGAACAGGTTTTATCGAGCGGATGACCCTTTCCAATCAGGACCCGTCCGCGAGCAGCACTGTCGGCAAGAGCGTCCTATGCCTTCCCCGATGCATCATATATTGACAAAAACCTGCTTCATGTGTTCCGCCTGACCACCCGCAGAGCGCATCCAGGCGGCGGGAAGGTTCTAACATTAGACCACCAGCTCTGTGGACACCATGACCCCTCGACGATTTATCTCTTCTGGGTGTAAACTGGACAGACCGGCGGGACACTTGTGTTGTTACTGTAGCTTGTCTCTGAGAGCTTCGTAAGGGGTCTGGCCGTTGTGCGCGCCATGAGGCCTAGCGAAGTTGTAGAAGCGCTCCCATACGTCCAGTTTAGCCTCGAGATCGACGTCACCCTTGTAGCTTAGAAGCTGATAGAACTCCTGCTGATCGGATCGGTGAGATCGTTCTACTTTACCATTGAGCTGGGGTGTATCGCGTTTGATATAGGCATGCCTGATCCCAAGATCTTCGACATGCCAGAACTTGGCTTGGAACTCGTGGCCGTTATCCGTCCGAACTTCTCGAATGCGAAACGGAAACTTTCCGATGATGTGGTCAATGAAGTCGATCGCATTTGCCTGTGTGTGCTTTTCATATATTTTAAGCGCTCTAACACGCGTTGCATCATCGATTGCAGTATACTGAAACCGGCGCACTTTCTCACCGCGTTTTCCTTTGAAAGTCAGAAACTTAACGTCCACTTGAATATGATGTCCTGGCACTTGTTTCTGATAGCGTTTGGTGTGCAGTTTCCGCATTCGTGTGCCTCTGGGCAGACGGTTGAGACCGTTGCGCTTGAGGATAAGGTAAACTCCTGCATCCGAGATTTTGATGCCATGATAGCGCGCCAAATACCAGACGATCCTGATTGGCCCGAGGTGATATTTGCGGCGCAGATATAGGACCTTTTCTACGATCTCTGGCGGCGTTTGGTTGGCTGGATTCTTTGGAATAGATTTGGCGTTCTTCAAACCAGCTTCGCCATACTTTTGATATGCTTCACGCCATCTATAAAAACTGGACCTGCCGATCCCAAAATATCGACAGGCTTTGCGGGCATTGCCGATCTTCTCGGCGTGTTGGAGCACTTTAAGTTTGCGTTGAATGTCGCGTTCTTCGTTCGTCATGAATACTTCCTCCATCCCAAATCAGGGAATTTACAGGAAGTGTCCCGAGAGTCCGTACATATCTACACTTGGCTGTATATTGGTAAGATTTTCTTACCTTATTTTAACGATCTGTAATTCTTGCTTGATGTGGCGTAGGAGGAGCACGCATGCAGATGAGTAAGATGCGCGATAGCGCTAAGTTAACCAATGTTGTCTATGACGTTGTTGATTGGGTTGCCTATCAAGCAAAGGTCAGCCCGACCGCGATTGCGACACGTGAGCTTCCGTCAGGCCGGTCACAAAGCTATGGCGACATGCATCAACGTGTCGGGCGGCTGGCCGCAGCCCTAAGGCGGTTGGGGGTGACGCAAGGAGATCGTGTGGCATTTCTTATGCCCAATTCTTGCGATATTTTGGATATTGCTTTTGCCACTTGGCGCCTTGGCGGTTTGGTGCTGGCGCTAAATCATCGTCTGTCGGCGGCAGAGCTGAGTTTCATCCTTAATGACGCTGGTGCCAGGGTTGTGATCTGTGATCAAGGACTAAGTGATGTTGTCGCACAGATTGAAGCTCCCAGCGTGGAGCATTGGATCGAGACGCTTGGTGACGGGCGAATGAGCCAGTTTGAAACTGCAATTGCGGCCGAAATGACCCCTATTCTTGATCGCCCAACACAAGGGCTTGGGGAGGCCTGTATGCTGATGTACTCGTCAGGAACGACGGGTCGGCCGAAGGGGGTGATCATCACATACGGTATGCTACACTTTTCTGCTGTGGGAAGCTTTGGTGCGTGCCGTACGACAAGCTCGAGCGTGTCTTTGGCCGCAATGCCTTTATTTCACATCGCGGCTATGAATGTGAGCTGTCTGCCGATGCTGGCCATCGGCGCGACAAGCATTATCTTGAGAGACTTTGACCCGGGAGCTGTCCTGTGGGCGCTTTCAAGCAGTGATCTTGCAATCACGCATTTCTTTGCTGTGCCAGCGGCATTCAACGCTTTGCGCCAGCATGAGGCGGCTGAAACCAGTGATTTCTCGCGTTTGGTGACCGTGATTTCTGGTGCTGAAACTGTTCCTGAGCCTTTGGTGCAGTGGTGGCAAGGCCGCGGTGTGCAGATCCTTGAAGGCTACGGGCTAACCGAGACGGCCTCGGCGGGATGTCTACTACCGCACCGCGATGTGGGCCGCAAGCACGGGTCGACAGGACTGCCGACGATGTACGGGCCAATGAAAATCATGAGGGACGACCAAACAGAAGCCGTAGCAGAAGAGCTTGGCGAAATCTGGGTGCGTGGTCCTGTTGTGACACCCGGTTATTGGAACTTGCCTGAGGCGACGCAGGACGCGTTTCACGATGGCTGGTTTCGCACAGGCGACATCGGGCGGGTGGACGACGAAGGCTACCTCTATATCGAGGATCGCTTGAAGGATATGTATATTTCCGGCGGAGAAAACGTCTATCCGGCGGAAGTGGAGAACGTGCTCTATAGCCATCACGCAATTGCGGAAGTGGCTGTGATCGGAGTGCCTGATCCGAAATGGGGGGAAGTTGGCTGCGCTGTGGTTGTGGCCAAGGCCAATTCGGAGATTAAGAAATCAGAGATTGTTGAACACTGCGCCGCACAACTCGCGCGGTTTAAACATCCTATGTATTTGGCCTTGTTGGACGCACTTCCACGCAATGGCACAGGCAAAGTTCTCAAGCATGAGTTGAGAAAAATGATCAAGACTGGAGAAATCCAGCTTACTTAGTGTCAGGGAGAGAGACATGAAAAGTGACAATATTGGATGGGGAACACGCCTTGCTTATGGTATCGGGTCCATCGCCTACGGCATCAAAGACAACGGGTTTACGACCTTTTTGATGATCTATTTCAACCAAGTGCTCGGCCTACCTGCTATTCTTGTCGGGCTCTCGCTGTTGATTGCGCTGATGTTTGATGCGGTGTCTGACCCGCTTGTAGGCTATATTTCAGACCGTCACAAATCGCGTTGGGGGCGACGCCATCCGTTTATGTATGCGGCTATTGTGCCAACCTGCCTTGCCTATTTCTTTATGTGGACGCCGCCAGACCTTAGCCAGCTGGGCCTCTTTGCCTATCTGACGATTATGGCAATCGTTGTCCGTTTGTCGGTGACGTTTTTTGAGGTTCCCAACTCTGCCTTGATTGGCGAGTTGACCCATGAATACGACAAGCGGACAGCACTTTCTGGGCTGCGCATGATGATCGGTTGGTTGGCTGGTGTAATTATGGCGGTGATTGTTTATCGTGTCTATTTGGCTCCGTCTGTCGACTATGACGACGGCATCATGAACCTTGAAGGGTATCATACATATGCCAAAGTGGCGGCGATCGTAATGTGTGGTGCAATGCTCATTTCATCGCTCGGGACGCACCACGCCATCAAGCACTATTCGCAGCCTGATCCTGAAAGCAAAGGGCATAGCTTTTCGTTTGTGCAGAACATTCGCTACATTTTTGGCAACAAGTCTTTTCAGGCTGTGTTTGCGGGGACAATTTTTGCCAGCCTTGTCGCGGGA
Organism: Lentibacter sp.; assembly: GCF_965658795.1. Taxonomy (NCBI): domain Bacteria; kingdom Pseudomonadati; phylum Pseudomonadota; class Alphaproteobacteria; order Rhodobacterales; family Roseobacteraceae; genus Lentibacter; species Lentibacter sp. The sequence continues at coordinate 4,983 of NZ_CBFHTG010000023.1, forward strand.
ATTGCAACGACGCTTCAGCTTTACTTTGGGGTCTACTACTTTGGGCTTTCCACGGGGCAGCTTGGCCTTGCCGCATTGACGATGGTGCCTGCCGCAATCATCGCCTTTCTCGGCACTTCCCTTTTGGCGAAAGGCAGAGAAAAAAAGGCCGTTGTCATCACCCTTAGCTGGATTTCAATGGTGATGTCCGTGATCCTGATCGCTGCTAAAACAGGCGGCATCATGCCAGAGAACGGCTCGGCCGAGATGTTTTATGTCGTGGCGATTGCAACGTTCTTTGCAACCACTGTCACAATTTCGGTGTCGATCATGTCGGTCTCTATGGTTGTGGATCTGGTCGAAGGAGATGAGCGCAACACGGGGCACCGTTCGGAAGGGCTATATTTTGCAACGTTTTCATTCACCCGCAAGATTGTGACAGGCTTGGGGACGTTTGTATCTGGTGCGTTGCTGACATTTGGGGCGACGGCTGGTGTGGGCGAAGTCATGGATGAAGCCACGATGCAGGGTATTGCGCTGCCTTACGCGGTTTTGATGATTGTGTTGCATCTTGCCTCGATCGCTTGTGTGAAACGGTTCACCTTGACGCGCGATGGGCACACTGAAAACCTGACAGCTGTCAACAAAATCTGAGCAGAATTATCAGTCGAAAACAGAATTGGGCTGCACAGGTTGGTGCAGCCCAATTTTATTGTTCTATGTCTCGGCGAAAGTTTGCAACGGCGCGTTGCAACACCATTTGAACGTTTGACATAAGTTGATGGGCAGCCGGCGGAATCGGACGTTGATTGAGCCAAACAGCAACGCCTGGGATCGTTCGATTGGCGTATGGCCAGTTGATCACGTCAAGCTTGATGACGCTGCCCTCGTTGACTTCGCTGCGCACAATAAACTCGGGCAAAGTTGCAATCGCGTTGGTAAGGAGCAGCAGTTGCCTTAGAAGGCCGAGGCCTTGTGACGTTAGAAACGTATCCCGTAGCGTTCCGATGTCAGGGAACGTGTCTGGATAGGCTTCCATGATGCCCCATAAGAACCAGTCGGGAACATCCCCGCCAATCACTGAATATTGTTGGAGTTCTTCTATTCTGATCGGCCCCTTTCCAGCCAGCGGGTGGCTGGCCGAGCACATGATCGCAGGTGGAATAAGCTCCAGTTGGCGATAGCGGAACTCTTCTGTCTCGCGATCAGGGCGCAAACCGATGTAGATATCGATCTGTCGTTCTGTGAGGTAGCGCTCCCACTCATTGCGGGGGCAGAGCACCACTTTAAAGCGCCAGTTCGGGTGAGAGTTTATCAGCCGTGCCATCGCTGGAGCGAGCAGGCTTTCGGAAACAGTCGGGTCAGCGCCTATCAGAAGTTGTCCGGCCTCAAGATCGCGCATCATCTGAACGTCGCGGGAGGCGGCCTCCATTTCATTGATGGCGATTCTTGCGGCTGAAATGACGCGTTCGCCAAGAGCGGTCGGAACCGTTTCGTTTCTGGAGCCGTCATAACGCGTTCGATCAAACAGCTCTGCGCCATATTCTGTTTCTAACCTCTTGATTGTCTGGCTGACGGCTGAGTGGGAAATGCCAAGCTTCTGTCCTGCTTTGCGAAAGTTTCCTGTCTCACTCAGTGCGACGAGCTGTTTCAAGTGGCCTAAACTGTCCAATCGATCTCTCCTTGGTAACCGTTGCTTACTGTATTTATCAAAGCTGTAATCTATTTAAGTATCACCTTCAAGATGGAGGGGAATCTCATGAACGACTTTAATGGCAAGACAGCGTTTATCACCGGCGCTGCGCGCGGGATCGGTTTTGCAATCGCCAAAAGCCTTGGGGCAAGAGGCGCAAAAGTTATGATTTCAGATCGTGACAGGGCGGCGCTTTCTGCTGCGTGCGACACGCTGGTGACGCTGGGCATCGAGGCTGATTTTGTCGTTTGTGATGTGGCGGATGCTGACTCGGTCGATCTGGCCGCGCAAAAGACTTTGGAGCGTTTCGGCAAGATCCATTACTTGGTGAACAACGCGGGTGTTTCCTGTGGTGGCCAGACCGGTGGTATTCCGATTGCGGACTGGAAGTGGACTGTCGACATCAACCTGATGGGGGTTGTGCATGGCGTTGAGATATTCACTCCACTGATTGCGGCTCATGGTGAAGGTGGCCATATTGTGAATGTCGCTTCTATTGCGGGGCATTTGCCGTTTGTGGGAGGTGGTCCGTATGTTGCCACCAAGTTTGCCGTCGTTGGCTATTCGGAGACCATCCGCGAAGACCTTGCTGACACCAACATAGGCGTGAGTGTTGTTTGCCCTGCGTGGGTTAAGACCGACATCAACTCGACACAAAAGCTGCGCCCTTCCATTGCAGGTCAGCCTGAGCCTGAAGCGTCGGACAATATGAAGCTGCTGGATGCGCTCATCGAAAATGGCATGGACCCTAATGTGCTTGGCGAGCTTGTCGTAGATTCTATTCGCAAAGACCGCTTCTATGTCTTTACGCATGAAGAGATGATGGGGCACGTTGAAACGCGCATGGAAAACATCAGGCGTGATTTTGCAAGCAGCATGGCGAGCCCGGCGATCAAGGGTGAGTCTATCGACGCGCCCGAACCGCTTGAAGTTCTTGTCATTGGGGCAGGTTTTTCTGGGGTTTGTGCAGGTATCAAGCTGCGTGAAGCGGGCATTTCCAATTTTGGAATTTATGACAAGGCAGATGGTATTGGCGGCACTTGGTGGCTCAATACATATCCTGGAGCGGCTTGTGATATTCAGTCACATTTCTACAGCTACTCCTTTGAGCAGAACCCTGACTGGAGTCGCCTCTATGCGCCCCAGCCGGAAATTCAGGCTTATATCGAGCATTGCGCCGAGAAATACGGCATACGGCCTTATATCCACCTCAACCGAAAGATTACCTCTGTCATTTTCGATGATGCCTCTGGCCTCTGGGTGACGACCTTTGCAGATGGTGAAGTGATCAAGTCACGTTTTGTGATCAACGGGTCGGGCGGGTTGCACGAGCCGAGTTATCCTGATGTGAAAGGTTTGGGCACTTTCAAAGGCGTCACAATGCATACCGCGCGTTGGGATCACAGTTTTGACCCGACTGGCAAGCGCATTGGCGTGGTCGGGAGCGCGGCGAGTGCCATTCAAGCCGTACCACAGCTGGCGAAGGTTGTCGCGCATCTGGACCTCTATCAGCGGACAGCGAACTACATCGCGCCACGGCTCGACTTTGCTTATACGCCTGAGCAGAAGGCGGCCTATATTGAGGACCCGACACTGGTCAAAGCCGATCGCGACGACATGTATTGGGATCGTGAAAACCGTCTCTATCCTATCGTCAAAAATGAGGCCATTCGCCACCGCGCCGCCGACGATATCAAAGCGTTTATGCGCTCTCAGGTCACGAAGACGGAATATCATGAGGCACTAACGCCGAACTATGAACTGGGCTGTAAGCGAATTTTGATTTCGGATGATTTTTACCCAGCATTGAACCGTGACAACGTTAATCTGATCACCAGCCCGATTGGTGAAATCACAGAAACAGGTATCATCACGGAAGATGGCCAGCACCATGAATATGATGCGATTATCTTTGCAACAGGCTTTGACCTTCAGGGCCATCAGTTCGCGCTCGACTTGCGCGGCGAGGGCGGGCTTAAGCTGTCAGACTGGTGGAAGAGTGGAGCAGAGGCCTATCGCGCGACGATGGTTCCTCATTTTCCCAATTACTTCCTTGTCACGGGGCCGAATGCAGGGGTTGGAACAACCTCTATCGTGCATCTGATCGAGCAATCCATCGGATGGATTGTCGAAGCGATTAAGTTGACGGGAGATGACCTGAGTATTTCTGTGGGTGAAGACATCACACGTGAATTCAATGCCGAGATACAGAAAGAGCTTTCCCAAACGGTTTGGGCGTCTGGGTGCAAGAGCTGGTATCTGACAGAAGACGGGCGGATTGAGACTTTGTTCCCCGGAAATGCCCAAGCTTTTGAAGCACAAATGGAGAGCGTTAAGCTCAACGAAGTAGACTTCTATCGCCTTGAGGGTGGGCATAAAACACCCGTTGATCTGACCCAATCCGCGCCCGCGGTTTTGAACGCTGCCAAGACCGTTGAAGGCAGCTTTGATCCAGCGTTCAAATCTGTTGCGGAGGCGTTTGAAGAGAACTTTGCAGCGCGCGGCGAGGTTGGCGCCAGCCTTTGCTTGAGTGTCGGTGGCAAGACCGTTCTGGATTTGTGGGGCGGCGTTGCTGCGCCTGCAAGCAAGACAGCTTGGACGCAAGACACAATTGTTCCCGTCTTTTCCTGCACGAAGGCCGCTACGGCGCTTTGTGCCCATGTTTTGGTGGAACGTGGCCTGCTCGATCTTGATGCACCTGTCTCACAATACTGGCCTGAATTTGCGGCTAATGGGAAAGATGCAGTAACAGTTCGGATGTTGCTGAATCACTCGGCAGGTCTACCTGCTCTGCGAAGTAAGGTTGAGCCGGATGGCTTCACCAACTTTGAGCGGACGGCTGCGCAACTCGCAAGTGAGGCGCCTTTTTGGGAGCCGGGAACGCGAAGTGGCTATCACATGATCACCTTTGGATGGCTTGTAGGTGAAGTCGTTCGCCGCGTGTCTGGCAAATCACTGGGGCAGTTCTTCCGCGACGAAATTGCCAGACCGCTTGGGCTCGATTTCTGGATTGGCTTGCCGCAATCTGAAGAGGCGCGTCTCGCGCCGTCAATCGCCTTTCGACCTGACGCAGCAACACAGCCTTCAGAGTTTATCAAGCGGTTAATGACCGACCCGAGTTCCATCCAGTTCCTTTCATTCATGAACAGTGGTGGCTTTGACATCAATAAGCGCGCTTACCGCGCAGCTGAAATCGGTGGCGCTGGCGGTATCGCAAATGCGAGGGCGCTGGCGGGGATGTTTGTGCCATTGGTTTCGGGAACAACTCTTTTGTCACGAGAGCGGATCAATGCGATGCGCAAGCCATCCATGGTGAACGAGCAGGATGAAACCCTGCTGATCCCCACGCGCTTTGGCGAAGGTTTTATGCTTTCGATGCCGAACGCGGGCTTTCCGGCTGGGGCATCTGTCCGTCTAGGAGAGGGCGCGTTTGGCCATGTTGGTATGGGCGGGAGCATCGGATTCGCTGATCCTGAAGCGGGGCTTGCCATGGGTTACGCCATGAACAAACAAGGGGCTGGCATCCTGCTGAATGAACGCGGACAATCTCTGGTGGATGCGGTTTACGCCGTGGTTGGGGAGACTGTCTAAATGGCCGATTTGTTGTTGTCTGAAGTTGATATGCGGTTTCAACTGTTTGACTGGTTGAAGCTTGAAGAGCGCTTGGAAGGTAGTGAGTTTGACGGTGAGATGGCCGAGGCTTATTTCGATTTGTCACGCAAGCTCTCGGTTGATCACTTTTTGCCGCATTACAAGATGGCGGATGTGATCGAGCCACGACTTGAAGAAGGGCAGGTCAAGGTCTTGCCAGAAATTGGCAAGGCACTGGCTGAGTTTCGAGATGCTGGCCTCTTTGGCGCAAGCTTCCCCGAAGACTTGGGCGGTATGGGGCTGCCTTATCTTGTCACCTCGGCTGCATACTCATGGTTCGCAGCGGCGAACTGCTCCAGCATTGGCTACACCATGCTGACGGGGGCCAATGCGCGGTTGATTTCCGCTTTTGGGAGCGCCGCACAAATCGATAGTTTTGCGCGCCCACAGATTGAAGGGCATTGGTTTGGCACGATGTGCCTATCCGAGCCGCAGGCGGGATCTGGCCTCGGCGATGTGCGCACACGGGCCTTTTGGGATGGTGAAGACATTCACGGTCAGCGATACCGCCTGAAAGGCAACAAGATGTGGATCTCCGGTGGGGATCAGGACATCTCAGAAAACATCGTCCATCTCGTATTGGCAAAAGTGCCGCTTGCGGATGGAAGCCTTCCCGAGGGTACGGGAGGTATATCCCTGTTTATTGTTCCGAAAATTCTGCTCGACGGGAACAAAAACGATATCGCCGTTGCAGGGCTCAATCACAAGATGGGCAATCGTGGGACATCAAACTGCTTGCTGAACTTCGGTGAAAAAGAGGGTGCCATTGGCTGGATGGTCGGGGAGCCAGGTCAAGGCTTGCGGCAAATGTTCATGATGATGAATGAGGCGCGCATTGCAGTTGGCTTCGGGGCTGCGGCTCTTGCCTGCCGCGGATATCTTCTTGCAGCTGAGTACGCGCGTGAACGACTGCAAGGCCGCCTAGCAGAGCGACGCGACGGCCCGCCTGTGGCGATCATTGAACATACCGATGTGCGGCGGATGCTGCTAGCTGCGCGCTCATATGCAGAAGGAGCGATGGGCCTTTGCCTTCTGAGCGCGGCTTTGGTCGACCGTCCTGATGATGTTGATGACGCGGCTTTGCTTGAACTTCTCACGCCAGTGACGAAGACATTTGCCTCGGAATACGGACCAAAAGCCAATGACTTGGCGATCCAGATTCACGGTGGCTATGGCTATACCCGCGACTTTGATGTGGAGCAGCTCTACCGCGACAACCGACTAAATCCCATTCATGAAGGCACAACGGGCATTCAGGCCGCCGACCTGCTTGGCCGCAAGATATTGCGTGACGGGCGCGGGCTGAAGGTTCTGGCAGAGCGCATTGCGGTGACCTGCCAGAAAGGTGCGCAAAGCGTCGACTTGGCGGATGCCGCACTTGCGTTGGGCGCGGCTCTTCAGGAGGTCGAGACAACACTTGAGGCCGTTCACGCGATGCCAAAGGAGCGCCAGCTTGATAACGCAGCAGCGTTTCAAACCGCGTTTGGCTTGGTTGTTGTGGCTTGGATATGGTTGGATCAGGCGCTTGTTGCGGCAGAGCTTTCTGACGCTTCTCCAGAGGCAGAACAGCTGCGCCAAGGTAAGATGTCGACCTGCCATTACTTCTTCGGATGGGAGCTTCCTCAAGCCAGCCCACTGCTGACACAGATCGCTTCTGGCAGTGACGTGACGCGCTCCGCTGATCCAGATTTTTTCTAACCCTAACAAAAAGACAGAATGAAACCGATGACACAAAATCCAATCCAAGCCATCCAATTTAATGATCGTGTTGCTATTGTAACGGGGGCAGGTGCTGGCCTTGGCCGCTCTCACGCGCTGGAGCTTGCGCGCCGTGGCGCCAAAGTTGTGGTGAACGATCTTGGCGCAGGTGATGCGCAATCCGTTGTGGACGAGATCGTTGCCGCAGGCGGTGAAGCTCTGGCGCATGGTGCAAATGTCACCAAGCCAGACGAAGTAAAAGACATGGTAGACCATGCGCTCGAGCAATGGGGACGGATCGACATTCTCGTCAACAACGCTGGCATTCTGCGCGACAAGTCCTTTAGCAAAATGACAGTGGAAGACTTTCAACTCGTGCTCAACGTGCACGTGATGGGCGCGGTTGTTTGCACCAAAGCGGTTTGGGACCACATGAAAGAGGCGGGCTATGGCCGTATCGTGATGACATCATCTTCATCAGGCATCTACGGCAACTTCGGCCAAGCAAACTACGGCGCCGCAAAGATGGGCCTCGTTGGTCTGATGAACGTGCTGCATCTCGAAGGGCAGAAATACGGTATTCATGTCAACGCTCTCGCGCCAACGGCGGCAACGCAGATGACCGAAGGTTTGATTTCACCAGAAGCTCTGGCCTTGATGACAACACAGAGCGTTTCGGCGGGATTGGCTTACCTTGTTAGTGACGGGGCTCCGTCGCGTCTGGTCTTGTGTGCTGGCGCTGGCGCTTATGCTGCAACAAAAGTGTACGAAACAGAAGGCGCATATCTAATGCCTGACGAGCAGACTGCTGAAGGTGTCGCGACACATATAGCTTCTATTACCGACCCTGAAGGTCAGCAGCCCTTTGTGCAGGGTTTTCAACAAACATCAAAATTCGTGGGCAAGGCGGCCGATCACTTCGGCGTCGATCTCAAGGGAGGACTGTGATCATGCGGGAAGCCGTAATCGTTTCAACTGCGCGCACGCCGATTGGCAAAGCCTACCGTGGAGCGTTCAATATGACACCGACACCAACGCTGGCTGGGCACGCTATTGCCCACGCCGTTGAGCGCTCAGGGATTGACCCTGCACGGATTGAGGATGTCGTGATGGGGGCAGCCCTTCAGCAGGGCACGAATTTTATGAATGTCGCACGCAATGCGGCTATTCGTGCGGGCCTTCCTGTGACGGTGGCGGGTCAGAGCATCGACCGCCAATGCGCCAGCGGCATGATGGGAATTGCGATTGCCGCCAAGCAGATCATCAGCGACGGCATGGATGTGACCATCGGCGGAGGTGTCGAAAGCATTTCCATGAACCAAGTTCAGCAAGCTTTTCAGACGCCTGACGCTTGGCTGCGCGAGCACAAGCCCGCGCTCTATATGACGATGCTGGAAACAGCAGAGAATGTGGCCGAACGCTACAATGTAACCCGCGAGGCACAGGACGAATATGCGCTGCAATCCCAGCAGCGCACGGCGGCAGGCCAAGACGCGGGGCGATTTGACGCTGAGATCGTCGCAATGTCGACGACTATGGGCGTCATGAACAAAGAGACCAAAGAGATCAGCTATCAAGACGTCACCCTTGAGATGGATGCGGGAAACCGGCCCTCCACAACGATTAAAGACCTCTCTAGCTTACAGCCAGTTTTCGCCAACGGACAAGTTGTTCAGCAAGGAAAATACATCACCGCAGGCAATGCAAGCCAGCTCTCTGATGGGGCCTCGGCGTCTGTCTTGATGGAGGCAAGTGCCGCTGCGCGCGAGGGGCTGACACCGCTTGGCCTTTATCGCGGTATCGCGGTTGCGGGCTGTGAACCAGACGAGATGGGCATTGGCCCGATCTACGCTGTGCCGAAGCTGCTTAAGGCCAATGGCCTGAAGGTTGACGATATCGGGCTTTGGGAACTCAACGAAGCTTTTGCAAGCCAAGTGATTGCAAGCCGTGATGTGCTTGGCATTCCTGACGAGCTGCTCAATGTGAATGGCGGCGCGATTTCGATTGGCCACCCATATGGGATGTCGGGTGCACGCATGGTTGGGCACGCCCTTATCGAGGGCAAACGACGCGGCGCAAAATACGTTGTCTGCACCATGTGTGTTGGTGGTGGCATGGGCGCTGCGGGATTGTTTGAGGTTCTCTGAATGGAAGATCGCCATAACATGAGTAAGGATCATGAGCTTTCGGATTTCCGTATGGCTCGTGGCCTCGATCCTGTTGTGCGCGAAATTCTGATCGGCGCGGCGGCTCAGGGCTTACCCAAGCTGCCTGACGTTGAGCCCGCCATGTCGCGCGCCTACTTTGAACAGGTCTGTGCGCAGCTGAACGCCATGCAAAGCATCTCTGGAGAAACAGAAGATCTGCGCTTTCGGGGTCCAGATGGAGACATCAGTGCACGACTCTATCGCCAAGCCGATCAAGCGAAGAATACTGGCGTGATTCTGTTTTTTCACGGTGGTGGTTGGGTTCTCGGAAGCGTCGAAACGCATGATCCCCTGTGTCGTCAGCTTGCCCGCGCCACGGGCTGGCCGGTTTTGTCCGTCAACTATCGTCTCGCCCCCGAGCATCCGTTTCCAGCAGCGCTTAAGGATGCGCAGGCAGCGCTCTCATGGCTGCGTGCCTCTGCGGCAGAGCTCTGCATTGATCCCGCCAAAATCGTTGTGGCGGGAGACTCCGCTGGCGGAAACATTGCTGCCGCCCTCACGCTGGCAGACAAGCCCAACACGGCTGCGCCTCTCTTCGGGCAGGTGTTGATTTACCCCGTTATCGCGGATCACTTTGACACGCCATCTATGCACCGCTTTGCAAAAGGCTTCGGGTTGGAGCGTGCCGACATGGAGTGGTTTGTGGCTCAGTATCAGGGTGGGGCAACAGCTTCGCAAGACCCGCTTCACTCGCCCTACTATGCGGCGACGCTGAAAGAACTGCCTCAAGCGGTCGTCATAACGGCGGGCTTTGATCCTTTGCATGATGAAGGCGCTGAGTATGCGGAGCGCTTGCGCACCGCAGGCAACAAAGTTGAATTTCGTGACTATGACACTCTCAATCACGGGTTTCTCACGTTGGTTGGCATCGTCCCGGCGGCGAAGGCGGCACAGGACAAAATAATGGAATTGGTGAAGGCGCTTTGTTGGCGGCCTGCTGATGCAGTGACTGATGTGGCGCACGCGCATCAGATTTTTAAGTGAAAAAAGGGAGAAGACCATGAACAAAGTTATCAAAAGTGTGATCGCACTCGGATTTCTTGCGACACCGGCTTTGGCCAATGAGCCTTATGGCGTTTGGCAAACAAAGACCGACAAGACAGGTGCATATCTGCATGTGAAAGTGACGCCTTGCAGCGGGAACAAGGCTAAGCTTTGTGGCGTTGTTCAGCAGACTTTCAAAACGCCCCATACCGAAATTACGGGGCGCAAAATCTTTTGGGATCTGGAGAAAGTAAGCGCGAATGAGTGGGGAAATGGCCGTGTCTGGGATGCTGAGACTGATAAAGAGTATGCTGGAAAAGTAATTTTGGGAAAAAAGAAACTTCGCGTTGAAGGCTGTGTAGGGTTTTTATGTGACGGTCAGAACTGGTCGCGTGTAAAATAACTTGCGCTCCCAGTAGGGCGACTAAGCCGCGGCGGTATGAGTGATCGCCGCGGCTGTTTTTATTCTGTGTCTTATTCAGCGGCGACACGCACCAATTGTTTGCCAAAATTGCCACCTTCGAGCATTTTCAGAAATGCATCAGGCGCGGTTTCCAGCCCGTCGGAAACGGTTTCGCGATAAGTGATGCGACCATCCACCACCATCGGTGCGACCTCGGCCAAGAAATCATCCAAATGCTGGTAATGATCGGACACGATAAAGCCTTCGACCTTTAGGCGTTGTGACAAGATCGAAAACATCACTGCGGGCGATGGCACTGCCTTTTCCATACCTTGGCCAGAGTACCAAGCGATCAGTCCGCAAACGGCTATCCGGCCATGTTGGCGCATGAGAGGCAGTGTTGCCTGCAACGTGATGCCACCGACATTTTCAAAGTAAACATCGATACCGTCTGGAGCGACGGCTGCCAGAGCTTCGGTCATGGAGTGAGCATCTGTGAAGGCCCGATGATCAATACAGTGATCATACCCGAACGTGTCCACGGCATAGGCACATTTCTCTGCCCCCCCTGCAACGCCGATCACTTTCATGCCTTTGGCATGCGCCAATTGCCCTGCGAGGCTTCCGACGGCCCCTGTTGCGGCGGATATCAGAACGGTCTCGCCTGCTTTTGCCTGTGCGATCAGGTTGAGGCCTGTCCATGCAGTCATGCCGGGCATGCCAAGGACGCCGAGGGCTGTCGAGAGTGGCGCGGTGTCTGGGTTGAGCTTGATAACGCCAGTGCCGTCGGACAGGCCGTGGCTGACCCAACCCAAAGGCGCCATGACGTAATCGCCAGCGGCGAAGCCTTGATGGCGCGATGTGACAATCTGGGCGACACAAGCGCCCTCCATTGCTTCGCCTATTTCGACAGGCTTGGCATAGGAGCGGGTCGCAGACATCCGCCCGCGCATATACGGGTCGAGCGAAAGCCAGATCGTACGCGCCAGAAACTGCCCCTCGGCTGGCTCTGGTAAGGCCGAAGTCTCAAGCGAGAAATTCGCAAGGTTTGGCTTTCCCTCTGGTCTGGAGGCCAGCACAACGCGTGTCATTCCAGGGTTCATGATGTCATCCTTTGTTATTGTCGGGATCAGCAATACAAGAGCTTTGCCACGCGTCGAGTAGGTAAGGATTTCTGAACACGGCGCGCCTGCCGCACCTTGGCTTCGCGCTGCAAGGCAGGCGCCTTTGACGCTGTGTTGATAGTGAGCTACGCGCCGTCAGAAGGCCTTGGCTAGCCTCTCCCAGACGGTTTATCTCAGTATGAAAAGCGGCTGATCAAATTCGACCAGCTGGCCGTCCTCGACTAGAACAGCCTCAATGACACCCTCTTTTGTTGCCTCAATCGTCGTGAACAGCTTCATCACTTCGATCACGCAAACAGGCATTCCTTTTTGCACTTGCGCACCGACTTGCACAAAGGGGTCTTCGTCGGGCGACTTGCGTGCATAGAATGTTCCGACCATAGGCGCGCAAATCATATTTGTGCTCATAGCTGGCGCGGGCGTCGGCGCTGATTTGGATTGCTCGGTCTTTGCAATGGGAACGGCGACAGGTTGGTTTCCTTGAGTGCTCGGCTGTTGGGACGCTCCCGCAGGGGCGCCACGCCGGATCACCAGTTTTACGCCGTCTTGCTCCAAGATGACCTCGTCACAGCTGCTTGAATCGATGATTTTCAGGATGTCTGCGACTTCGCGATAGCTAAGTGCCATGATGCCTCCGATCGTTTGCGGGTTTCGGCACTTTTGGGAGCCGGGGGGTGAGCATAGACGTCAGTCTCTGGGTCCTTTATGTCTCAAGTGATATTTTAAATCAATTGACTTATTTAACTCAAGGCGACAGAAATATGTCATCCGAAACAATCCAAGATACGCTGTGAGACACGATCAAGATGGCAAAACCTCAAAAACTGAATCGGATACTTATCGCCAACCGAGGCGAAATTGCGCTTCGGGCGATTAGAGTTTGCCGTCAGTTGGGGCTTGAGACTGTCGCTGTCTACTCAGCAGCCGATGCTGGAGCGGCGCATGTTTGGGCTGCGGATCAGGCGATATGTATCGGATCAGCAGCAGCGCAGAAAAGCTATCTCCTGGGTGACGCGCTGGTGCATGTTGCTCTGCAAACTGAATGTAACGGTGTCTATCCAGGCTATGGGTTCTTGGCAGAGAACGCCGATTTTGCGAGGCTTTGCGAGCAGAACGGTATTAAGTTTATAGGCCCTTCCGCTGAAACCATTGAGACGATGGGGAACAAGTCCAAAGCGCGAGACGTGGCTGTTTCGCTCGGTGTCCCTGTGGTTCCCGGATCTGACGGGGCGTATGAGGCAGAAACTGAGGCGCGCGCGGTCGCCGAGGGAATTGGCTTCCCAATTTTGCTCAAGGCGCGTTCGGGCGGCGGTGGGCGCGGGATGCGTATTGTCAGGGCGATGTCTGACTTTCAACAGGCTTTCGTCGAAGCGTATCGGGAAGCTGAAGCTGCGTTTGGAGACGGGGCGATTTACCTTGAGCGGTTCTTTGACAAGGTCCGGCACGTCGAAATTCAGGTGTTCGGAGATGGCGCGGGCGCCTCAATCGAGTTTGACGAACGCGATTGCAGTGTTCAGCGCAGACACCAAAAACTCATTGAAGAATCGCCGTCCCCATCAGTGAACGACAGACAGCGGCAAGCGTTGAAACATGCCGCAAGCCTCCTCACGCGTGGGACGAACTATGAAGGGGCGGGGACTGTTGAGTTCATTCTGGATGTTGAAACTGGAGAGTTCTTTTTTATCGAGATGAACACTCGCATTCAGGTTGAACACACCGTCACAGAGATGCGCGTTGGAATCGATCTGATCGCACTACAAATCGCTGTCGCACAGGGCGAAGGACTGCCGCAAGCACCTAAGGGAAGGGGGCATGCGATAGAGTTTCGGGTGAATGCGGAGGACTGGGAGGCGGGGTTCGTTCCGTCTCCAGGGATTATCACCCTCTGGCAAGTACCTCAGGGGAGCGGCATCAGACTGGATACAGCCTCCAAGGCGGGCCAACGCGTGCAGCCTTATTACGACTCGATGATTGCAAAGCTGATCATACACGGGGCCGACCGAAACGATGCACTGGCGCGTTCGAGCACAGCGCTTGCAGCGTTTAAAGTGGGTGGCATCAAAACGACAATCGGCTTTCACAGGATGTTGATTGAGCATCCCGACTTCGCAAAAAATGCAATTCATACGCGCTGGATCGAGGATGTGTTCTCGGCTAAAGATGAGGCCTGAAAATATGACCAAAGCCGTTAAGTTTATCGATGTAACCCTGCGGGATGCACACCAATGCCTCTGGGCGACACGCATGACAACAGGCATGATGCGCGAGCTCGCACCACGGCTGGACAACGCTGGCTTTGAAGCGATTGATCTGGTCGGTGGCGCGGTGTTTGATGTCTGTGTCAGGTTCCTGAGGGAAGACCCGTGGGAGCGGATGCGTATCCTCAACCGATGGGTGACGAAAACTCCACTGATCATTCATACGCGGGGCCAGTGCATGTTCACGTTCGAGTTTTTCTCCGATGACGTGGTCGCGCTGGCAGCCGAAAGGTTTGCGGCGAATGGCATGCGCTATCACACGGTCTATGACCCGCTGAATGACACCCGCAATCTGAAAATCCCGATCCAATCGGCACGGGCCTTGGGCATCCATACAGTGCCGGGGTTAGTCTATACTGTGAGCCCTGTGCACACAGATGCTTACTATGCAAAGAAAGCTAAAGAGCTGGTTGCCTTTGGCATAGACGGGCTGTTCATTAAAGATCCGAGCGGCTTGTTGACGCCAGAACGCGTGGCGACTTTGGTCCCGAAGCTGAAGGCAGCAATCGGTGATCTCCCTTTGCAGATGCACACTCATTGCCTGTCTGGTCTTGGTCCTTATGTGGCGCTCCAATCGGTTCAGCATGGTGTTGATGTGCTTCACACCGCGACGTCCACGCTCGCCAATGCCGCGTCGCATCCTGCAACAGAAAACATGGTCCGCGATTGCCTTCGCCGCGGCTACAACGCCGATCTTGATCTGGCGCAGATCGCTGAAGTGGCCGAGCGGCTGGCCTATATCGCCGAGGTTGAAGGCAAGCCAACAGGTGCACCTGTGGAGTATGACGAGTTTCACTACCATCACCAAGTTGCGGGCGGGATGATCTCCAATTTGAAGGTCCAGCTCGAGGGCGTGGGGATGGCCAGCCGGATTGAGGAAATTCTCGAAGAAGCTGGGCGGGTGCGAGCCGAGCTGGGCTATCCCATCGTTGTGAGCCCGTTTGCCCAGTATATCATCACGCAATCGGTTTTGAACGTCACAGCCCGCGATCAAGGCCGCGAACGCTATGACAACGTGCCAAACGAAGTGCGCCTTTATGCGCGAGGTGGCTACGGCGAGATCGCGGGTGAAATCGAAGAGAACCTGTATGACAAGATCACGAGGGGCGCAGAACCTATCAAAGACAGGCCAGGTGCACTTGTGCCACCGTCTTTGGATACGTTGCGCAAGAAACGCGGCCCGTTCGCATCGGACGATGATCTTTTATTGGCAGCCTTCTATGACGACAGCCAATACAGCGCTCTCAAAGCGGCGGGGTCGATCGACACGGAGTATGGCTTGGCCGAAACCCCATTGTTGACGCTGCTCAAAGAAGTCGCTCATCGGCCGTCGATCAAATCGTTTCATTTCATCGACAAGAAGAAAGCCTGAGCCATGACAACTGCATGCATTATCACAACGGCGATCACAGGTGCTATTCCGCGTACGTCAGAGTGCCCAGGCTTGCCTGTGGTTCCCTCCAAGCAAATCGAATCTACCCATGAAGCCTATGAGGCGGGGTCTGCTCTCGTTCACATCCATGTTCGAAATAAAGATGAGACCCCAAGCTCGGATGCCGACAAGTTTGCCGAAATTCAGGAGGGCGTGAAAAAGCACTGTCCCGGAATGATCATCCAGTTTTCAACAGGCGGTCGTGGACGCGATGAGGCTACACGGGGCGCAGCATTGGAGCATTCACCTGATATGGCCTCGCTCTCGACGGGCTCGGTCAATTTTCCAGGTTCGATCTATGAGAACCCGCCTGATTTCATTGATGATTTGGCCGAGCGGATGTTGACGTATAACGTCAAGCCAGAGATCGAAGTGTTTGATTTGGCGATGCTCTACAATGCCGCCAATCTGATGAAACGTGGGCTGATCAAGCCGCCCTTGCACGTTCAATTCGTTATGGGCATTCCAAACGCAATGCCTGCGCGCCGCTCGATCCTTGAGTTTGTTCTGTCAGAATTGTCGCTTGTATTGCCAGGGGCAACATGGACCGCCGCTGGGATCGGCCGTCATCAATTTGAGGTCAATAAGTGGTGCCTTGAGCTCGGCGGGCACTGTCGCACCGGTCTCGAGGACAACATCAAGTTTGATCGCACGCGCGTGGCTGTGAGCAATGCCGAGCTTGTCAAAAAGATCACGGATGTGGCTGGAGAGTTTGGCCGCCATCCGGCAAGCCCAGCAGAGGCGCGTCAAATCCTCGGCCTGTAGGCCAACTTTCACTCGCCGTATTTGGCCAGATAAGCACCAAACAATTCCTCTTCCGACGGTTTGTCTTCGGGAATCGTCTTGACCAGATGGGTAATGTTCAAAAAGTGCTCGTAGTTCAGATTATCGGTGATTGAATTGCCAGCCCATGTGCCGCCGCCCATCGTTAGCGTGAAGTTCAGTCCGTTGTTAAAGCCGCCACCATTCCCAAAAGTATGCGCTTGGTTCACGAGCACGCGGACAACGTCGATCTCTTCTGCCAACCTTCGCGCATGCTCGGGTGTCTGCGTATGAATGCCCACTGAGTGGCCTTTGCCACAGACATCAAGAATACTGTTTAGTTTGGCCAGCACATCGTCCATGTCGCGTGCGCGGTAAATGGTCAGGACCAGCGACAGCTTTTCATCTGTAAAGGGGCTATCTGAATCAACTTCGGCCTCTTCGACCATAAAGAATGCCGCAGACGAAGAGGCGGGTTTGAGGCCGCAGCCAGCCGCCAGGACAGGCGCATCTTTGGCGATGATATGTCTGTTTAGGTGTCCATCGCGCCAGAGTGTTGCGCGGATGCTTTCTTTTTCCTCGGTGGAGCAAAGATAGCCGCCTGCTGCACGTAAGGCATCCATCGCGGCGTCATAGACACTATCGAGGATAATCAAAGCGTTTTCAGAGGAGCAGGACGTCGCGTTATCAAAGGTCTTGGAGGCGCAGATTTTTTGTGCAGCGTCAGCCAGATCAGCTGTCTCATCAATGACCACAGGCACATTGCCCGCACCAACGCCGATTGCGGGCGTTCCAGAAGAATAGGCGCGCCGCACGTTGTTTTGCGATCCAGTGACGACAACAAGATCTGCGGCGCGCATGAGCTCTTGCGTCAATGCCTTGTTGATCGGGGCAGGGAGCACCTGAACCAGATCAGCAGGGAGGCCAATTTTAGCCAGTTCGGCACGCATATACTCAACAGTCTTCGTTGTCGTGCGAAGGCCAGCAGGCGAGGGCGCTATGATGACAGCGTTGCGGCCCTTGATGGCAAACATCGCCTTGTTGACGGGGGTCGCTGCGGGGTTGGTCGATGGTGTCACCGCGGCGACAACGCCAACTGGCTTTGCGTATTTCACGATACCAGTAGACGGGTCGTCAGAGACCACACCGACCGACGTCACCCGCAAAAGGTCACGCAGGCAGCCAAAAGTCTTGCGAGTGTTCTTAAGGATTTTACTGGGCACATTGCCGAGGCCAGTATCTTCAACAGCAACCTCGGCCAGTTCACGCGCGCGCGTTGGCTTATACAGCGCCCAAGCTAGGGCCGTCACGGCCTCGTCGACACGGGCTTGGTCGGCGGATTGAAATTGGGACATCGCAACGCGTGCTTTGGTCACTAGGTCTGCGACGACACTTTTTTCAGGTGTATCATCAGAGAGCTGGCGCGGGGGTGTTGCTGACATGGGTGAGGCCTTGTTGAGTGTCTTTACACACTCAGCTTTAAGTCAATTGACTTAATAAATCAAACGACTTAGTTTGCTTTGTGAAACCGCATTCAGAACAAGGGTGGGCCAGTCTCATGCAAGCAGATCTTTTGTCCAAAGATAAAGTGATTATCACAGCCGCAATCACAGGGGGCCTTCATGGCCGTGAGGCAAACAAGAACTTGCCTTTGACACCACAAGAGCAAGCACAAGCCGCGCATGACGCCTATAATGCTGGGGCTTCAATCGTGCATTTGCATGTGCGCGATGAGCAGGGGATCGTCTCGACGGACCTTAAAGACTACAGCAACACAATCCGTCTGATCAAAGAGCGTTGCCCGATCATCACACAAGTGGGAAACGGTATTGGAACACGGGTTCATCCAGACGGTAGTCTTGGAGAAAAGGTAACACTTGCCGAGCGGATGAACCTCATCAATATCGAGCCGCGTCCTGATATGATGACGGTGAATGGCGGGACATTTGAGTTTCGCAGCCCCGTAAGTGATGACACTTTTGACAACAATCACGCCTTCAATATTGAATTTATTGAAGGCTGCAAAGCGCGCGGCTATGGGCTGGAGCTTGAAGTGTATGACCCGAGCCATATCGCCAATATGATGGACCTTAAGAAGCGTGGCGTCTTGGATGGGATGCTCCACTTTAGTATTGTTCTGGGGATCAAAGGCGGCTCGCCCGCATCGATTAGCAACCTCAACCACATGATCAGCGAATTGCCTGACGACAGCGGCTGGCAACTCGTCTCGATCGGTCGCTATCACTTTCGCTTAAATGCGATGGCTCTGGCGATGGGCGGCAATGTGCGCACGGGAATGGAAGATACTGTGTTTAACAACAAGGGCGAGGCTGTTTCTGGCAATGGAGAGTTGGTTGAGGCTACGACCAGTTTGACACGAGCAATGGGGCGTGAGCCAGCAACCGTTGAAGAGACGCGCAAAGCGCTACATCTTTGAGCGCCAATCAGTGTGAGCACGAAAATGAAGCTTGAAGAGAACCGCGACGCAAGTGCAGGCAAGGTCGCTCTTGTGACGGGCGCAAGCTCGGGTATCGGGCGAGCAACGGCTCTGGCTTTTGCTCGGCAGGGCGCGAAAGTCGTCGTGGCTGCGCGGCGGCTAGAGCAATGCGAAGAGACGGTGAGCCTGATCCGTGAGGCTGGTGGCGAGGCGATATTGTGCCGTTGTGATGTGGCGAAAAGTGCAGATGTTCAGGCGTTGGTCGAAGCGACGATCGCTGCATTCGGGCGGCTAGATTATCTGTTTAACAACGCGGGTATCGAGGGCACGACATTCACACCCGTTGCCGAGTATACGGAAGACGCGTGGGGGCAAGTAATCGCAATCAACCTTTCGGGAGTCTTTCTGTGTACGAAATATGCCATCCCGCATTTGGTCAAAACAAAGGGCGCCATCGTCAACATGGCCTCCATTTCCGGGCTGAGTGGCGGACGCATGGGCGCGGCCTACTACGCGAGCAAGCACGGAGTTGTCGGCATAACGAAATCAACTGCAATTGAATATGCCGACCAAGGTGTGCGGGTGAATGCGGTCGCGCCTGCCGTGATTGAGACACCGATGATCGAGCGCGCTGAACTGGTCGGCAATGAGGCGTTTGAGCAAAGAATGCTGAGCCTGCATCCGCTGGGCCGCTTTGGTCTGCCGGATGAAGTTGCCGATGCTGTGGTGTGGCTCTGCTCCGAGCAAGCATCGTTCATAACAGGTCACACCTTGCCTGTGGATGGCGGCTATCTGGTCCCCTAACTGAGCCTTTTGGAGAGAGTAATATGAATGTTGCGAGTGAGACTGGGCGATTGAACGGGAAAGTTGCGATCGTCACGGGCGCTGGTGCGGGTATTGGCAAGACAATTGCGGAGACTTTCGCCCGCGAAGGCGCGTCTGTGTGTGTTGCAGATATCAACGGTGTGAGCGCCGAGGCGGCAGCTCAAGAGCTGGTAGCCGCTGGCGCAGTTGCGATTGGGGTCGAGATGGATGTAACGGACGAAGACGCAGTCACAGCAGCGGTTGACCGCGTGGCAAAGGCCTTCGGATCTGTTGACATTCTTGTTGCTAACGCGGGTATCCAACATCTCGCAGAGATTGCAGACCTGTCATTTGCAGACTGGAAGAGGGTTCTCTCGGTTCATCTGGACGGCAGTTTTTTGACAGCAAAGGCGTGTCTAAAATACATGATCGATGGCGCACGCGGCGGCAGTATCATTCTGCTTGGATCGGTACATTCCTATTTGGCCTCCGAGCAGAAAGGCCCCTACATCGTGGCAAAGCATGGGCTTGTCGGCCTCGCACGCACGCTCGCCAAAGAGGGAGCAAAACACGGGGTCCGCGCCAACACGATTTGCCCAGGCTTGGTCCGCACCGCTCTCATCGAAGCGCAGTTGCCGATCCTCGCGCAAGAGCGCGTCGTGAGCGAGGAGCAGGTGATCACCGACTTTCTAAAACCAACGATTGATGGTGAGTTCACGACCCAAGCCGAACTCGCAGATGTGGCTGTCTTTCTGGCGTCTTTTCCCTCGAATGCCTTGAGCGGGCAGTCGATCAGCGTAAGCCACGGAATTCATATGCTTTAAAAGTAGCTCAACGTCCCACCTACAGTCGACCAGCTCTCGGTCTTTGCTGATTACAGCGAGATGTGCCAGAGTATCTTGCCTTCAGGCTCTCTTTTAGGTCTGTTGTGCGGTGAATGCTGAATCATGCTCATGCGCAGCCCGGCTCCCTGGCGAGTAGTTTAATTCACTTGATTTAATAAATCATGTGACTTAGCGTTGTGAGGAGAGGTCAGGATTCGTGACATGAAACCAGACTTCAGGAGGACACATGGCTGCTAAGCAGAAAGCAAAATCGGACAAGGCAATTGAAACGCGTCAACTACTCTTACGGGCGGCTGAACGCCTTTACGCCAAGCGCGGCATTGACGGAGTGTCTCTACGTGAGATCAACCGTGAGGCTCAGCAAAAAAACTCGTCGGCGATTCATTATTATTTTGGGTCTCGAGATGCCGTTATCGACGGGATTTTTGAAATGAGAGCGACTTACATCAATCGCCGCCGAAGAGAGGCTCTGGATGAGATCAACAAGGATCCCGAGAGCATCACGGTGCGCAAGCTGATTTTCGGGGTGCTCCTGCCTCAGGTCGAATTGCTGAGCGAGGAGAAGGGCTCGTATTACTACAATCGGTTTCTTGCCCAAGCTGCGCTGAGCGGTCAGGAAGAAGTTCGCCAAATGTGGCGTAGCCACTTCAGCGGCATTTTGGGAGAGTTCTCTTTGCTGCTGTCCCGTTGTCTACCCTCGCTGCCAGCGCAGGTGTTGCGCCAAAGGTTGGCCATTCATACAGATTTTACGATCTACGGCATGGCCGGGCTGGAGCGAGTTGTGGAGTCACGCTCTGGCGAGGATGCGCTTCTGTCTATCGAAAAGGACGTCGACCCACTCGTCGATATGCTTGTTGGCGCCATGCAGGCTCCAACAAATACGGAGGTTGCGCGCTGACGAAGGCATCAAGGCTGCGGTCTTGAGCGCTTTGAACATTCAATTTCGCACAAAATTCCAGGGAGGAAAACGCGATGAGAAATGAAGGCAAACTGAAATCACTGCTTTGCATGGCCGCTGTGGTTGGGCTGAATATGGCGGCGCCAGCGATGGCGGCGGACACCGAAACGGTCACGTTTGGGACCTACGGTGGGACAACAGGCAATATGCATGCATTTCTGGCCGAAAAGGAAGGCCTGTGCGAAAAATATGGCTTCGAGTGCAAGCTTGCGGTTCTGAACACTGGGCCACTGCAATTGCAGGCGATGCTCGGCGGCTCGATTGATGTTGGTCTTTTTGTGCCTGAGGTTGCTTTCGGCGGGATCAACCGCGGCGCTGATATTCAGGTCACAGCTGGCGCTGTGGGCGGACAACCCTATGTCATAGTCGCCGGCAGCGACGTATCTCTGCCCAATCTGTCAAAGGGCTACCCTGACAGCATGAAAGACATGAAAGGTTTGACGATCGGCGTACCTGCACGGGGCAGTGGGGCCGAACTTTTGCTGCTGCGGATGCTTGCTGATGTTGGTCTGAGTGAAGACGACGTTACGCTTGTTGGCGTGGGCGGGCCAGGTACAGCCTTGCCAGCTCTGACTGTTGGCAAACAGATCGACGCGATGATCAATTTCCCGCCATCCCAGCATATCTGCAAAGCCTCTGGCGCTTGTGTGCTCGTTGTGGACCCGTCGCAGGGTGAAGGCCCCACTATGATCAAAAACATGATTGGCGCTTCTGTTCCTATGTGGATGACACGTGACTATATCGAAGCAGACCCAGATCGCATGGACCGCTTGATGGCGATGTTCACCGAGATTGAAACTTGGATGACGGACCCTGCCAACCGCGACACTGTGGTTGAGCACTATAAAGAATGGATCCCCTTCACAGGAATGGAAGGCGGCGATGCGCTGCGCAGCACATGGCTGACGGCAGAGCTCAACAACTACCGTTTGGCCCTGTCGCGCAGCGCCTTCAAGACCATTCATGATCATGCGCTCGAGAACAAAATGATCGATGAGGAAGTGGATCTTGAGGCAGTCACCTACGAAAAAGCTCCAGAGTAAATGGAGGATTCCATGACAAAGAAAGCGTCAGTTGGAATTTCGATAAGCTCACTTGGTCACACCTTCCCCGGGGGTGTGACCGCCCTTACGGACTTCTCATTGGAGATCGAACCAGGCGAATTCGTGTCTATCGTTGGCCCTTCGGGATGTGGCAAAACGACAGTTCTCAATTTGGTCGCAGGGTTGCATGACGTGCAAACTGGCGCGATCAAGGTCGGCTCCTCTGGGCCAAAGGCAGGGCGACACGACGTAGCCTATATGATGGCCAGAGATTGCCTCTACCCGTGGCTGACGGCGCAGCAAAACGCCGAGTTCGGCAATATGATCCGTAAGACCGACAAGGCCAAAACTACGACCCGTGCTCTTGAGCTACTTGAGCGTGCAGGGCTTAAGGGTTTTGAGGGCGCTCTTCCCAAAGAGCTTTCACATGGCATGCGCCAGCGGGTTGCCTTGGCTCGAACATTTGCCATGCCTTCTCCCGTGTTATTGATGGACGAGCCATTTGGCGCGCTCGATGCGCAAACGAAGCTGGTCTTGGCTGAATTGCTTGATCAGCTTTGGGAACAGGAGCATCGCACGGTCTTGTTCATCACACATGATTTGGCAGAAGCTATCGCGCTATCTGACAGGGTCATTGTGATGAGCCAGCGTCCAGGGCGCATCATCGCAAACATCAAAATTGACTTGGAGCGCCCCCGATCCGTGCGCGCTTTGCAAAAAGATCCGCACTTTCATGAAATATACGCAAATGTCTGGAGCCTTCTTGAGCAAGCGCTCGAAGACAAGCCAGCTGAGGTCGTCTAACGATGAAGCCAAACCTGACAACAATCTGGGGCATTCCAATTTGGCTCCTTCGTATTATCGTTCTCGTGACGCTTTGCCTTTTTTGGGAGTGGGGCACTATCCGACAGCCCGACCTGCGCGTCTTCGTAGGGCAGCCGTCGGGCATCCTGTCGTTTCTTTGGGATGGCTTGTTTGTGAACAGCAAACTTTGGCATCACGGGTTTTGGAGTATTGCCGCAACGCTCATTTCCTTTGGGCTTGGTTCCGTTGCAGGGATCGCAACTGGCATGCTCTTTGCCATGTCGCCGCGCGTTGAGGTGTTTTTTCAGCCTATTCTGATTGCGCTGAACTCGCTGCCGCGGATCGCGCTTGCTCCTTTGTTTTTGCTGTGGTTCGGGCTGGGGATCGGGTCGAAGATTGCCCTCGCTTTCTCGCTAACCTTCTTCATCGTTCTGGATTCGACGGTCGCTGGGATGCGCAGTGTTAACCCAGACCATGTCACGCTCGCGCGCACGCTTGGGGCGAGCCCCGCAACCATCTTTAAAAAAATCACACTGGTGTCTGCCTTGCCAACGATTTTCACAGGCTTGAGGCTTGGTATGATCTATGCGCTGCTTGGCGTTATCGGCTCAGAAATTATCGCCTCAGAGCAAGGCCTCGGACAATATCTCTCGTTCCTTGCGGGTGTTTTCAACACGGATGGCGTGTTTGCAGTGCTTTTGTTGCTAGCAATCTTAGGCTCGGCGATTGGCTATCTTATGAGCCAGATTGAAGCGCGCCTACTTCGCTGGAAGTGAGGCCAACAGGACAGATTAGGTTGAAATTCCGTATAGGTGAGACGGTCTGCGCTGATCATGCGCGGGCCTGTGTCACACTGTAGAGCCAAAAGGAAAACTCCATGAAAACACGAATGACTGACCTGTTCGGGATCGAGCACCCGATTATGCAAGGTGGCATGCATTATGTCGGGCTTGCTGATCTCGCCTCTGCGGTGTCGAACGCTGGCGGGCTGGGCACGATCACGGCGTTGACACTTGGCACACCAGAGCGACTTGCTGCCGAGATCACGCGCTGTCAAACAATGACAACGAGGCCGTTTGCGGTAAACTTGACGTTTCTGCCCAGCGTGAATGCACCCGACTATCCCGGGCTGATTTCGGCAATAATTGATGGCGGCGTGCGCGTTGTCGAAACGGCGGGCCGTAATCCGCAAGAACATATAGGCGCGCTCAAAGAAGCGGGCGTCAAGGTCATCCACAAATGCACCTCAGTCAGGCATGCGCTCAAGGCGCAAGACATCGGCTGTGACGCAGTTTCTGTCGATGGGTTTGAATGTGGGGGCCACCCGGGCGAAGACGATATTCCCAACATGATCTTGTTGCCGCGTGCGGCTGACGAACTGGAAATTCCGATTGTCGCATCAGGAGGGATGGCCAACGGGCGAAGCCTTGTTGCTGCACTCGCTCTTGGTGCGGAAGGTATCAACATGGGCACGCGCTTTGTTGCGACACAAGAAGCACCTGTGCATCAGAACGTGAAACAGGCTATTGTGAACGCCGAAGAGCGCGACACACGGCTTGTCATGCGACCACTCCGCAATACGGAGCGAGTGCTGACGAACCCTGCCGTCGAACGCATTCTTGATACTGAGCGCACACGTGGTGATGAACTCGTCTTTGGCGATATCGCGGCAGAAGTCGCGGGTATCTACGCCCGCGTTATGGAAGACGGGGAGACGGATTGTGGTGCATGGTCGTGCGGGATGGTTGCAGGCCTGATTGATGATATCCCAAGCTGTGACGAGCTAATCTCGCGAACCATGCGAGAGGCGAACGAGCTAATCTCGCAAAGGCTGGGCAGGATGTTAAGATGAGCAGCACTTCTACCGTCAGAGTGTCTGTGAAAGGCTCTGTTGCGTCTGTATGTTTGGATAGACCAGAGAGCTATAACGCCTTTAGCAAAGCGATGCGTGGCGAGTTATCAGACGCGTTGATTGCGTTGGAAAAGGACCCGTCTGTTAGGGTGGTGGTCTTACACGGTGCTGGTCGCGGGTTTTCCGCAGGCGTCGATCTGAAAGAGGGATCAGAAAAGCCCTCAGAAGAGGTTCTTGAGGGCGAGTTCAGGCCTTTTCTGGAATGTATCTGGCAAAGCCAGAAGCTCTACATCGCCGCTGTTCATGGACATGCTGCTGGGATTGCTGCTGCACTGGCCTTAGCCTGTGATTTCGTTGTGATGGATGAAACAGCGAGGCTGACGCTGGCGTTCTCAGTCATTGGCCTCATTCCAGATGGAGGCCTCGTTTGGCATCTGAGTAGGGCTCTCGGGCCACGTCTGGCTCTTGAGGCGATCATCGAGGGTCGCCAGCTTGACGCGCAATACTGCATGCAGCAAGGCTTGGCTAATAAGATGGTGGGCGCGGGTCGGGCGTTGAGCGTTGCCATGACATGGGCGGAGGAGCTTGCTAAGTCTGCACCTCTCGCGGCGTCAGCGGCAAAACACCTTATTGCAGCGTCTGCCCATCTGGACTTGGCTGAAACCTTCTCGGCAGAGGCAAAAGCCCAAACCAAGCTTGCGGCCTCCGCAGACCATCGTCGCGGCGTCGACGCGTTTCTAAATGGTACGAAGCCAGAGTTTCGAGGCGACTAATTCCGCCTCGAACTTCCATTTACTCCGCCGCAAGTTCGATGAACTTTGAGAGGTGGTAGTCAGCGTCTCCCATTTCGTGGTCAATCATGCTCAAGCGTTTTGCGAAGTGGCCGATGTCATATTCCCAGGTCATCCCGATTCCGCCGTGCATTTGGATGGTTTCCTCAGCGACCAGCGTTCCGATGCGCCCGATCGAGTACTTCGCCGCTGACAGCATGCGATCACGCTCGATCCCTGAAGCGTCCATTGCCGCCGCTGCATTGATCACAGCTGAGCGTGCCTGTTCTATCTCGAGCAATATCTGCGCCATTCTGTGTTGTAACGCCTGAAAACGGCCAATTTCAGTTCCGAATTGCTTGCGTGTGCGCAGATATTCGAGGGTCACATTTTTAATGGTTTCCATAATGCCAAGGGCTTCTGCGCAGACGGCAAGTATGCCCCAGCCCGTTGCGATGCCAATTAGGTCATCGCCTCCGTGCAGCTCTCCGATGAGTGCGTCTCTGGGCAGTGTGATATCCGATAGGCTAATGTCCGAAGCTTGACCGCCATCAAAAAGCGCATGGCCGATCTGAGATAGACCGACCACATCGCAAGGCACTAAGAAAAGCGACATCTGGTCAGGCTGCTCGCCAGTTCTGGCGGAGACAATCAGGGCGTTAGATTGGCTTGCGAATTTTACCATAGCTTTGGTTCCGTTCAACACCCACCCGTCTGCTGTCTGCACAGCTGTCGTGATACACTGGGTGCGGTCATATCGCGTATCATATTCATCAAACGCAACGGAGAGACGCAGAGTGCCTGCTATGATCTCCTCAAGTTGATCTGTAGCCCCTACAGCCGCCATAATTTGTCCCGGGATAAGGGCGCAATCTGCAAGGGGTTCAACCAGAAGAGCGCGACCAAGGGTTTCAAAAACACAAGAGATATCAAATCCCGTGCCCGCAAAGCCGCCGTCCTCTTCTTTGAAAAACGCGCCGATCAAACCCAGCTCTGCAAATGCAGCCCAGTGTTTTTCATCAAAGCCATCTGAATGATGTGCTGCTGCATTGCGCTCAGTTAAGCTGTATTCGCTTTGAAGATACCGCTGGAGCGTATCGGTTAACATTTGCTGTTCGTCAGTAAGTTTGAAATCCATAGCTGGCCTCACAATCCCAAGATCATTTTGCTAATGATATTTTTCTGAATCTCGTTTGATCCACCAAAGATCGAGAGCTTTCTGTTGTTGAAATAGACGCCCGCGGACTGACTTGCGCCCATCGACGAGAAGTCTTCGCGTAAGTAGGCATGTGCACGGCGGCCCATCGTGCGGCGGATCAAACTGTCGAGTTCTTGATGGATTTCAGACCCAAGTATTTTGAGCATTGAGCTTTCGGCATCGGGCGCGCCGCCATCGGCGACAGACGCCAAAACCCTTAGGTTTGTTGTGTTCATGTTGGTCAGGTCAATTTCAACACGAGCAATGCGTGCGCTTAGCAATACTCGCTCTTGAGTATCCATGCTTGCTTTCTCCTGCGCGAAGAGTGCCTTCAATCGGTCGAGCTTCCTTTTGGAATCGCCAACCAATGCAATGCCCGTCCGCTCATGCGTCAGCAGGTATTTGGCGTAGGTCCAGCCCTTGTTCTCTTCGCCGACAAGATTGCCAACGGGAACCCTCACATTGGTTAGAAAAATTTCGTTGATTTCGTAGCCGCCATCTATTGTGCGGATTGGGCGAAGTTCTACACCTGGTGAGGCCATATCAATCAGCAAGAACGAAATGCCAGACTGCGGTTTGCCCTCCTTGGACGTGCGCACCAAGCAGAAAATCATGTTTGCGTGCTGCCCAAGTGTTGTCCACGTTTTTTGTCCATTGACGACATAGTGATCGCCGTCACGCACGGCGGTGGTGCGCAGGGACGCAAGGTCAGACCCGGATCCTGGTTCGGAATACCCCTGACACCACCAGTCAGTGCCATCCAGCATTCTGGGCAGCCAGTGACTGCATTGTTCTCTTGTGCCGAATTTCATCAAAACTGGTGCAAGCATTTTGAAGTTAAAGGCCAGGACCCTTGGGGCCTCGGCGAGGGCGAGCTCTTCATTGAAAATATGTATTTGCATAGGGCCCCATCCCGGGCCGCCGAATTCCTTGGGCCAATCGTAGGCCAGCCAGCCACGCGTGTTCAAAATTGCGTGCCAGTCCTCAAGCTCTGCCTTTTCCAGGTCGACGCCGTTTGCGATTTTCTCGGAATAGGCCTGAGGCAGATTGTCTTGAAAGAAGCGCCGAACTTCGGAGCGGAATTCTTCTTCTTGGGGTGAAAAGGTCATATCCATATGGACAACTCCCTGAGTGGCGGTTGGCGTGAATGCTTCGCAGCAAAATGGAACAGATGCGCAAAAGCGCACGAAAAACATACTGAGTAGTTTTTTATTGAAAACCCTGTAAGCGCTGATGACCGCGCTCAATGTGCTTTGAGCCGTTCTGGGGTCTTAGATGGAAATTGCGCCCAGAGCCATTCTGGCGACT
Source organism: Lentibacter sp. (assembly GCF_965658795.1). Lineage (NCBI taxonomy): Bacteria > Pseudomonadati > Pseudomonadota > Alphaproteobacteria > Rhodobacterales > Roseobacteraceae > Lentibacter > Lentibacter sp. The sequence goes on from NZ_CBFHTG010000023.1 coordinate 33,193, forward strand.
TGCTTTGCAATGTCTTCGCGTTGTGTCTCGGTCTCTTCAGGGCGTGGTTGGTACCAAAAAATCGGCGCGTTTAGCAGAACAATGATGCTATTGACGGCGACCGAGGTGGATTGCTGCCGAAAGCTACCATCCTTCTGACCAGCAGAAATCACCTCGCGAAAGAGATCTTCGTATGATGCTTGCAACGCTACGATTTCAGTGAGGAACGCGCGCTCATGTTCTGTGGTTGCGCCCGCGAGACCTGACCTCAGATTTTCCACAACGACGCGATGAAATGGAAGGTCATCCAGAATGCCGTGAACATGCGCCTGAGCCATGTCAAGAAAGCGCTCAGTGGTTGGAGCAGGCGTGTCTGCTATCGGTTTTACACGCTCCATAACCGACAGAATTGACTGCTGTCGCACAGACAAGAGAAGCTCTCCTTTGGTGCGGAACCAATGATAGACCTTTCCCTTGGAGGCTCCCATTTCACGCGCAACTTCGTCAATAGACGTCTTGTCGACACCATTGCGTGCAAAGCATATGGCCGCTGCCTTGGTGATATCTTGCTTAGCGTCACGTTTGGGCATTTTTCTCCTTACCTCTGCAATATAATGCATCGGATCGTTTAGGGCGACTCAGTCTTTTAGTGTGTGGGACTTTCAAGATTTGAAGAAAGTCATGGTGAGCCAATCCGCAACCAACGCGGGCTTTTCCGCGTTTTCGATTTCTACAAAAAGCGAGCTGGTTTGCAAGATTTGAGTGTCAGATTTGCGCGCCACATCAGACGCAACAAACCGGCCACGCACACGTGATCCACATGCGACGGGCGCAAGAAAGCGGACCTTGTCGAAGCCATAATTCATGCCCATCACTTGGCCAGGATGGTCGGTAAAGCAGTCAAAAGCAAACCTGCTAGCAAGCGACAAAATCAAGAAGCCGTGTGCGATAGTGCCTCCAAATGGAGTTTCTGTTTTGGCGCGCACTGGGTCGGTGTGGATGAACTGATCGTCCAGAGTCACCGCAGCAAACACGTCAATCATTTTTTGATCAATCTGGATCCAATTGGAGACTCCAATCTCTGATCCTTGCGAGGCTTTTAGACTTTCATAGGCTGTATTTGCGTATGTCATGGCAATGCTCACTTTTGGTAATTCATTTGACTTAATACTACGGAGTATGTTTTATTTGCAAGTGGAGTATTCTTTGAGGGCCAGCGATACATGACAGAAATCAGCGATAAATTTGCGTTTGCAACAGCGCCGAAAATCCACTTTGGCTGCGGATCTTTGCTTGAGATTGGCTCTGCTGCCCAACACCTGATTGGGAGCAGATGCCTTGTAGTTACGGATCATGGTTTGGTGGCCGCAGGTATCGTTGAAAGAGCCGTGCAGGTGCTTGCCGAGGCTGGTGTTCACGTCGAGCTTTTCACCGATGTAGAGGCGGACCCCGCTGAGGCAACCATTCTGGCCGCCGTGCAGCAGGCCAAAGAGATGCGGGCTGAGAGTATTGTGGGTCTTGGGGGCGGGTCGTCTTTGGATGTTGCGAAGCTAGTTGCTTATCTGTCAGCCACTGGTGAGGCGATCCAAGACATTTACGGTATTGGCCAGGCCAAAGGAGCGCGCCTTCCGTTGGTGCTGATCCCGACGACATCGGGCACAGGGTCAGAGGTCACGCCAATTGCAATTGTTACAACACCAACCCAAGAAAAGATGGGCGTTGTTTCGTCTGTTTTGCTGCCCGATCTGGCGCTTTTGGATCCTGAGCTGACGGTTGGCCTGCCTGCGCACATTACAGCGGCCACGGGCATTGACGCTATGGTCCATGCGATCGAAGCTTATGCATCGGCGAACCCGAACAATAATCCGATATCCAAGGCGCTCGCTTTGGAGGCCCTTCGGCTGATCGGATCTTCTTTGCTTGCGGGTGTATTGAAGGGGGCCGATCTGAAGGCCCGCTCAAACCTTATGCTTGGCTCCATGCTGGCGGGGCAGGCCTTTGCGAACTCTCCTGTCGCCGCTGTTCATGCATTGGCTTACCCGATTGGGGGGCATTTCAAAATCCCGCATGGCTTGTCGAACGCGTTGGTCCTTCCGCACGTATTGCGCTTTAACGCCGAAACCGATGCCGAAGCCTACTATGAGACAGCCGTCGCGGCGTTTCCGCAGCTGGCTAACGTTTCTGAAGCAGAGCGGGCCTCGGCTTTTTGCGACGCGCTTTCGGCGCTTTCCGAGGCCTGTGGCTTGCCGCAGAGGCTCCGTGATGTGGGGATTGCTCGGGAGGTGCTTCCTGTTCTGGCGCGCGATGCCGTCAAGCAGACACGCCTCCTTGTCAACAATCCTCGCACTTTGAGTGAAAAAGACATTCTTCAAATATATGAGGCTTCCTGGTGACCCGATTAATCCCCCCAACCCGCGCACAGTTTCCAATCTTTCGGTCCATGACAACACGTTGGTTTGACAACGATATCTACGCTCATATGAACAATAGCGTTCACTATCAGCTGTTTGATACCGTCGTAAATGGCTACCTCTTAGAGGAGGGCGTTCTCGATCTACACAGCAGCCCGAGTGTTTTTTTGGTTGTTGAATCCGGTTGTAGCTATTTCTCAGAGATCGCTTTTCCTGATGTTGTGAATGCAGGACTACGTGTGGCCAAGCTGGGCACATCCTCTGTTAAATACGAGATTGGTCTGTTTCGTCGAGATGGCATCAAGGCCGCGGCTCTCGGGCATTTTATTCATGTGAATGTAAACAGGTTGACGAGGAAGCCTGAGCCGCTTGGCGAGCTGGCGCGAAGCGTCTTGGAAAACCTCGAGGCTGGTATCGTAGAGCCGTAACCTTCGTGAGCTACGGCTCTACAACTTCTTTGCATGACCAATTGTGGCACAGTCAAAGCTTTGTGCCGTGTGTTTTCGATTTCAGCAGGAAGCGAACAATACATTATGCCGTAAGTTTTTCTTACGTGGTTACGAAAGGTGGTAACTTCGTGGTTAGATTTCTTACGCATTAAGTTAAGTCAAGTGACTGAATTGATGTTGAGAGTTAAATGGGAGGAACTACAATGAAATGGAATTACCTTTGCAGCGCGGCGGCTGTCGCTGCATTGAGTGGTCCGGCATTTGCTGAGTCACTTGATCGAAACGCCCTGCCTTTGGATATGCTCTGGGAAAGTGGAAATTCAGTGAGATTTTCTTTCACACAGCCAAACCCGAGTGTCTCAGCCGTTCCTGCTGGAGGAACCGGATCTGTCTTGAGCAAATATACCACGGCTGGTTTTGCCTACAAGCGTGAGTTGAACGACCGTGTAGATTTTGGTGTGTTCCTGAATGAACCCTATGGCGCGGACGGAAGCTCAACGGGTGACACTGCGGGCGGGAGAACATTGAGCGTAAACTCAATGGAACTTGCTGCGGTTGTAAAGTACAAGTTTGACAACAATGTCTCCGTGTATGGCGGTCTGCGCGCTGTTGAGACATCAATTGACATGGCGTTGCCTGATGTCGCCCCCCCCGCCTACGGTGGTTTAACGTACTTGCTAAAGGCCGATAAAGATTACGGAATTGGCTTTTTGGCGGGCGTCGCTAAGGAAATCCCCGAGCGGGGAATGCGGTTTGGTATCACCTATCACTCTAAGGTCAAGCATAGTTTTGATAGTACGGAGTTCGGTGTCGTGCCTAGTACAACGACGGCCACCATGCCTCAATCTTTGACCGTTGACGGGCGTATGGCACTCAATTCTAAAACACTCTTGTTTGGATCTGCCAAATGGGCGGACTACTCGGAGTTTATCTTGAACTCACCAGCTCTGGGGGGAGCTCCTGTAATTAACTATGGTAAAGACAGCATCACGGCCAACATTGGCTTGGGACGCAAAATCAATGATGAGTGGTCGGTTTTTAGTATTGTCGACTGGACCAAGAAAGACAACGGTGAATCCACATTGCGGCCCACTGATGGTGGAACGGGTCTTACGCTCGGCGCAAACTACAGCAGTGGTCAAATCAAGATCACAGGTGGCGTTCAATACAAACGCTTTAGCGATGTCACCATTGGTGGGGCCAACTACACAGGCGGCACAGCCCTCACGCCGTTCTTACAAGTCGGCTATTCCTTCTAAACATAATTGCGCGGCGAGGTTTCTTGCCGCGCATATAGCCAGTCAAGTCTATTCCTGAAAAGGACAACCAAATGAAGGTGCTTGTGCCTGTCAAACGCGTGATCGACTATAACGTGAAAGTTCGTGTTAAAGCGGATGGATCGGGTGTTGATCTTGCCAACGTAAAAATGTCGATGAATCCAT
>NZ_CBFHTG010000024.1:0-35866 GCF_965658795.1 Lentibacter sp.
AACATTTGGGATGGTGTGGTCGGAATGGTTTTTGGTGTGCTTAAAGGTGATTTCTCTATCTGTTACGTCCTCCCACTTGAGTGAGAGAGCTTCTGACTTTCTGCATCCCGTTAGCAGTACGAATACCAAGAAGGCGTGCAGGTCGGGGCGTGTTGGGTCAGACGCCCAAACAAATCTCGCATAATCGCCAAGCAGTTGTTTTATCTCACCTGACCGCAGGAAGGTATTCTTTGGTTCGGAGCTTAGGCTAAGCGCCCATATACGGGAGGCTTTTGTAACAGGATTTGTTGCTACACCCGTAGAGTTGATAACAGCTTTTAGAGTGCGAAACGCACTGTTGATGTAGTTGACGCTTTTACCTCTTTTGAGGAGGCGGGTGTATTTGTCTTCAACCATTGAGGCTGAGATTGCGTCCACAGGCATGGTGAGCCAGTCATCAAACAAGCGAGTGATCTGTTGTCTGTACTTGGCTGCTGTCGAGGCTTTGAGCTTTTTTGCTGTTCGTATGGTGATGTAGCGGTCGAGTGATTTAGCAAGACTGTTCTGAGGTGCTGCTTCAATGACTGCTGTTTTGACTACATCCTCACCCTTAGCCAGTCGTAGCAACAGCTCTTGCGCTTCTTGTTTCGCCTCTTTGAGGCTCAAGAGGGAAACGTCACCTATTTGTTTGCGAACTGTCCGACCGCCTCTGACACGCTTCTCTGCAAAATATGAGGCTTTTCCTTTAGCGGTTACCTTGATACCAAAGCCACTGAGTGACCCATCTCTAATGAACTGCACTTTGCCAGTTGGCTTGATGTTCTGAAGGGTCACTTGAGTGATTGAGTTATTGATTGGCATGAAAGTCTCTAGGTTTAATTGGTAGACATTTGGTAGACAGTTTGTGGTATAAATCTACGGAAGCATGTTAAGATAAGTCAATAAAATAAGAGTGCCTGCGTGGTGGAATGGTAGACACAGGAGACTTAAAATCTCTAGGCCGTATAGGCCGTGCCGGTTCGAGTCCGGCCGCGGGTACCAGCATTTCTGTTTGAAAACAACGCGCGCTTCGTTGGCGCAGCTCTTTGCAAACCGCTTTTTGGGCGTTGATATTTCTAGTGGTGGTCCGCTTGCTGCGGGAGACCTCAGTCTCGTGAGATGAGGCAGAGAGATGTTGCAGGTGTGGGCCGCGATCTGGAAGTCTGCAGTCCTGCGCCGTGCGTTCCCGCTGCGAAGCGGGACGGGATATTCCCAAGCTTGTTCTGTTTGGCACAGGTCACTGAGATAAAATAAATTGTGAATGAGGCCCGTGGCTTAGGCTAGGGGCGTTTTGGGTTACGTATTCGTACGATTGACAGCTCCTCATGGGGCTGCGTAACCTTGGCACAGATGGTTCTGGCGTCTTTGCCAGATGAAAATGGGAACACGGTGCGGCCTGCCTTGAAAAGGGATGGCTTATTCCGCGACTGCCCCCGCAACTGTAAGCGGTGAGCGCCCTCCGATAGCTCCACTGAGCCTCTATCGCTCGGGAAGGACGGAGACGTGCATTGACCCGCAAGTCAGGAGACCTGCCATCAGATGTCAACCACCGGGCGGGGTGCCTCGGAACGGGTGATTGCTGAAGGCTCGCGCCGTGCTGTCTCTCTTCCCAAGCTCTTTGCCCACAAGAATTGCGCGGAGGGCGCTATGATTTTGGAAAGAACGCTGCACATGTTGCAGACACAAACTGATTGTGATGAACGCGTGGCCGAGCTGGCGCGTATGGGGTTTATGCAATGGCTGGGCGGTTTGAAGGGGCGGGAAAGCTTCCCCCGCCAAGCAACAGCCGCTCTGGCCGTTGCCGAGAAGTTCCGCCGCTCTGACCCTGCTGTCGAAGCCTTCTGCGGCCTCATTGAAGAGGCGCTTTTGATGCCGCCGCGGCCCATGAGCCTAGCGCTACCGCAAAAGCGCAGGCGTGGTGGCGCCAAGATGCGCCGCCATCTCATCTAGGGCTGAATTAGGCGGAGCAATTATCCGCTTGTTTCGAAAGAGTCTTAGAGACACGGCTCTTTCAGAAACACGCGTTTCGCGCTAGGCTACAATAGGGCAGCAAAGAAGAGGCAAAAATGCTTCAGAAGTATTTCGGACTTTCTATTTTGGCACTTGGCCTTTCAGGCTCTGTCGCGGCGAGTGGCACAGTGGACAGCTCGTTGCGGCCTGTGTTGCGGCCCGGATCTGGAAGTGGTGGCGAGGTTGTTTCCGTGATGCGCGTGAGCGCAATGGTCCCGACATTGCGCCCTGTTGTGCGGCCGGCGGATCTTGATGTGGGGGCAACGCCTCTGGTTGAGGTGAAGAGCTTTGCGCGCAATGCGGGATTTGAGCGCTGGGTGGAAGGCTTTAAGCCACGCGCCGCACGCGCCGGGATTGACCCGCGTGTGATTGACCGGGCGTTTCGCGGCGTGCGCTTTAACACGGATGTGATCGAGCGCGATGGGAACCAGGCGGAATTCACCAAAACAATCTGGGAGTATCTGGCGAATGCGACGTCTGACAAGCGCGTGGCTGATGGCCAACGGATGCTTCGCAAGCATGCGCGCACACTCGATGCAATCGAGCGCAAATATGGCGTTGAGAAAGAGATCGTTGCTGCCGTTTGGGGGCTTGAGAGCTTTTATGGCGACATAAAAGGCGACTACAATGTGATCGAGGCGATGGCGACATTGGCCTACGATGGGCGGCGGGGAGAGTTTTTTTCCAAACAGCTGATTGCTGCGCTCAAGATTTTGCAACGCGGAGATACGAGTGCTGACAAGCTCAAGGGCTCTTGGGCAGGCGCTATGGGGCATACCCAGTTTATTCCGACATCCTATGAGCTTTTTGCTGTGGACTTCACCGGCGACGGAAAACGCGACATCTGGAGCAACGACCCAAGTGATGCATTGGCCTCGACAGCTGCTTATCTTGCGCGTTCGGGCTGGCAGAAGGGCATGCCTTGGGGGGTGGAAGTGCGCCTGCCAAGCGGCTTCAACCGTGGGCTTGCGAGCCGCAAGACCCTCAAGATGCCGAGTGATTGGGCCAAGCTTGGGGTGACGGATGTGAACGGGCGTGCCGTGCGCGACTATGGATCTGCGTCGATCCTGTTTCCTGACGGCGGGCGCGGGCTGGCACTTATGGTTTTTGAGAAGAACTTCCGTGCGATTGAACGTTATAATGCGGCGGACGCTTATGTGATTGGCGTGGGCCATCTCGCTGACCGTTTGCGCGGTGGGCCAGCTTTGGTTGGCAACTTTGGCCCTGGCGAGCGCCCCTTAACCGAAGGTGAGACCAAAGAGCTTCAACGGCAATTAAAGCGCAAGGGTTATTCGCTGGAGAAAATCGACGGCAAAATCGGGCCAAACACCAAGGCGCAGATCAAAGCTTATCAGCAATCAGTCGGGCTCAGTCCTGACGGGTATGCCAGTGAGGCGCTTTTGCAGCGGATCAAGCGGCGGTAAACCGGTTTCGAACCTATGCCGTGCGCCATCCTCTGAGGTGTTTTGACCTGAAAATGGTTTGTTTTCAGCCGCCTTCAAGGCGGTTGAGCAGGACGACCTCGCTTGTTTCCGTGATCGGTTGGAACCAGCTATCGTTGTATATTTTGCCGTCTATTGAGACAGACACCCCACGGTCGAGTTGTGGCCTTAGGGCTGGGTAGTCCTGCGCGAGTGTGGTGAGCAGCTCGCGCAGGTTTGTTGCTTTGACTTGCAGGTCACGGGTGCCGCCTGTGAGGTCCGCCAGACTACCCCAGAGCGTGACGGTGACCATCTCAGCCTTGGGCTTTGATGGCCGCCAGAAGCTTGGGCGGCGACATGGGCAGGCTGGTCATGCGCACGCCTGCAGCGCGGCTGACGGCGTTGGCCAGTGTGGCCAAAGGCGGGACGATGCCTGTTTCTCCCACGCCGCGTACACCATAGGGGTGGCCGGGGTTCGGGATTTCCAGGATCACCGGGTCGATCATTGGCAAATCGGAGGCGACAGGGATGCGGTAGTCAAGATAGCCCGCGTTTTGCAGGGTTCCGTCTTCGCCGTATATATATTCCTCGTTGAGTGCCCATCCGATGCCTTGCACGGCCCCGCCTTGAAGCTGGCCTTCGACATAGTCGGGGTGCACGGCTTTGCCTGCATCCTGAAACACCGTATAGCGCAGCACTTTGACGGCACCTGTCTCGGGATCGACCTCGGTGTCAGCGATATGCGTGCCAAAGCTCACGCCAGCGCCCTCTGCGTTGACCTCGAAGTGACCGGCGATGGGACCGCCTGTGTTTGAGGCGGTTTCAGCGATTTCCTTGAGCGTCATCGGAGGGAATTTGCCCGCGTTGGGGCCAGCGGGCTGGGCGGCGCCATCAACCCACTCGACAGCCTCGGGCTCAATCCCCCATGTGGCGGCGGCGCGCTCTTTCATGATCTTGATCGCGTGGCGGGCGGCCTTGATTGTGGCTAGACCGACCGCGAAGGTGACGCGGGAGCCGTCTGTCACCTCGTTCTGGCCGAGTGTGGCTGTGTCGGCGATAACGCAACGGACTTGTTCGTAGGGGATGCCAAGCTCTTCGGCGGCCATCATTGACATGCTCGCACGCGAGCCGCCGATGTCGGGATTACCTTCAGACAGGCTGACTGTGCCGTCGGGGTTGATCATCAGCGAGACGCAAGTGTCGCCGCCGAAGTTAAACCAGAAACCACAGCCCATGCCACGGCCCTGATTTTCACCCAAGGGCGCGGACCAATGTGGGTGTGCCTTGGCCGCCTCCAGCGTGGCTTTGAGGCCGATCGCGGGATAGGTTGGGCCGTAGGCTGACTTCGTCCCTTCATCGGCTGCATTCAGAAGGCGCAGATCAATCGGGTCGAGCCCCAGTTCCTTGGCCATTTCGTCTATCACGCTTTCAACGGCAAAGGCGGCCATGGGCGCGCCGGGCGCGCGGTAGGCGGCGGCTTTGGGGCGGTTTGTGACCACTTCCCAGCCGACTGTCTCGACATTGTCCAGATCATAGGGCGCAAAGCCGCACATCGCACCCAGGGCGCCGTTCATTGCGTAAAAGCAGCCCGACTGGTAGCGGAAATCACCTTGGGCGGCGGTGATTTTGCCGTCTTTTGTCATGCCGATCTTGATGTCAATCGAGGTGGAGGCGGTGGGGCCAGAGGCGCGCATGACTTCTTCACGCGCCATGGTCATCTTGACGGGCTTGCCCGACTTCTTGGAGAGCATCAGCGCGACAGGTTCAAGAAACACCGTTGTCTTTCCCCCAAAGCCGCCGCCGATCTCGGACGCGGTCACTTTGAGGCGGCCTGCTTCCATACCCAAAATGGCGGAGCAGGTGTTGCGCACCATGTAGTGGCCTTGGGTACAGCACCACAGATCGCCCTGACCATCATTGCCCATCGTTGCAAGGCAGGCGTGCGGCTCGATATAGCCCTGATGCGTTGCGGCCGTGGTGAAGCTGCGCTCCACGATCAGGTCGGCTTTGGCAAAGCCAGCCGCGATATCGCCGTGGCCATACTGGCTGCGCGCCAGCACGTTCTGGCTGTAGCCCTTTGGCACGCTCTCTTGCTGGCGGCCTTCGTGCAGCACAGGTGCGCCTTCTTTCATGGCTTCGTCCACGTCGATCACGTGGGGTAGCACTTCATAGTCGACTTTGATGGCCTTGAGAGCGGCCAGAGCCACAGAGCGAGAAGTGGCGGCGACGGCGGCGACTGTGTGTCCATCGTAAAGCGCTTTTTCGCCTGCCATGACGTTATCAAGGATATCGCGCGTGCCCTCGTCTTCGGGGGTGTGGATGAAGTCGGCGCGGGTGACCACGGCCTTCACACCGCTCATCGCTTCGGCTTGCGAGGTGTCAATCGAGCGGATGCGCGCGTGGGCGTGGGGACTGCGCAAGCAGTAGCCAAAGAGCATGCCCGGGGCAGACATATCCGCGCCGTAGCGGGCGCGACCTGTGACCTTGTCCAAGCCATCTGGGCGGGGAACGCGGGTGCCGACAACTTTAAATTCGCGGCTCTGGAACTCGTCTTTGGCCATCAGGCTGCTCCTCGCATTTCGGCAGCGGTTTCAAGCACCGTGCGGATGATTTTGTCATAGCCCGTGCAGCGGCAGAGATTGCCGGCGAGCCAGTAGCGCACTTCTTCTTCTGTCGGGTCTGGATTGCGCTCGAGCAGGTCTTTTGCCGCGACCAGAATACCCGGTGTGCAGATGCCACATTGCAGCGCGGCCTTGTCGATAAAGTTTTTCTGCAAAGGGTGCAGCTCTTCGCCTTTGGCCATGCCTTCGATGGTCTCGACCGCGCGGCCCTCGGCCTCGGCCCCGAGCACAAGGCAGGAGCAGACGAGCCGGCCGTCAAGGCGAACGGTGCAAGCGCCGCAGTCGCCTGAGGCGCAGCCCTCTTTGGAGCCTGTCAAATCGAGCTGATCGCGCAGGACATCCAGAAGGGTGTCGCCTGCTTCGCAGAGGTAGTCGACTTCGTCGCCATTGATTGTGGTGTGTACGTGGATACGGCTCATGATTTTTCTCCGTTTGCGCGGGCATAGGCGATGCGGGCAGCGCGGCGGGCAAGGACGCCGGACACGTCTTTGCGGAACGCTATTGTGCCGCGTTTGTCATCAATCGGGGTGGCGGCGGCAGAGGCTGCGACTGCACAGGCATCGAGCGCTGTGTCTTCACATTTGGAGCCGATGAGGGCTTCGGCGGCTTCTTTGACAAGCATCACTTTGGGGCCGACCGCGCCGAGCGAGACGCCTGCGCAGGCCACCGTGCCGTCTTCGGCGAGGATGATGTTGACTGCGCAGCCGACCACGGCGATGTCCATTTCAGTGCGCGGGATAAAGCGCAGATAGGCGTCACCGCCTTTTTGGCCCCGCTCAGGAAGAAAGACTGATGTGACGAACTCGCCTTTGGCCAGAGAGGTTTTGCCCGGAGCCGTGGTAACTTCGAGCACGGGTATGTCACGCGTCCCATTTGGCCCTGCGATGCGGACGGTAGCGCCAGCAGCAACCATTGCGGGGACACTATCGCCTGCGGGGCCTGCATTACAGAGATTACCCACCATTGTGCAGCGTCCCTGAACCTGTGTGGAGCCAATAAGCTCGGCGCCTTCGACGACACCGGGGTAGTCGGCTTTGAGGCCTGCGTGCTCACCCATTGCAGCGCAAGGCACGCCAGCGCCAATGCGCCAGCCGCCAGCTTCGGCAGTGATTTCGTTCATGCCTTTGATGTGCTTGATGTCCACGATGGCCGACGGCGCGACATGGCCTGCACGCAGGCGTACGAGCAGATCTGTGCCGCCTGCCAGTACGCGCGCGCCAGCATCGGCCGCAAGCAGCGCAACGGCTTCGTCTATCGTTTCCGGAGTTTCAAATCGCATGGCCATCTCCCTAGAGGTGCTGTGTCAGGGTATTTTGCGGGCAAGACTCAGCGCTGCCCTCTTCAACGCACCTTCGCGAATGTGCCCGCTCTTGGCAAGGGGAGTGGGCGACACGCCGTGTCGCTTCCGTAAAAGTCAGCTGCCGCAGATATTTTGAAGGCGGAGCCAGTCGTTGTCAGTGAGCAAGGGCTCTGGCGCCGTTGTGCGAAACGGGTCTGCTTCGATCAAGGGGAGTGTCTCTTCGCCTGTGATGTCCCTGGCATAAGCATAGGGAGTTGCGCGCACAGACCATGCGGCGAAACCGGCAAGAAGCGTGTCATTTGGCACAAAGCTGCGGGCGCGTGTGAGCAAATGCTCTGCATAGCTGTCTTGAGCCGTGTCGCTCAGCTTGCCTGTTGTGAGCAATTGCAACGTTGCAATCAGCCCTGCTTGCTCCAATACATCTTCCAGCGGGTCACTGAGTTGAGCTGCGAGATGTTCAGCGATGATATAACCCGCGGCGACATCTGGTTCTTCAAAGTCTTCAATCAGGGCGCGGTTGAGCAAAATGACGCCACCTGGCAAATGAGCGGCTTCTATGACGCCACCTGGCAGAACGACGAGCCGTGCTGCTCCATCAGGTGACGGGAGCCGCGCGCCAAGCTTACGCAGGGCACGGCTGCCCTCGGGAGCTGTACAGGGCAGGCCCGCAACGCGAGTGATCCGCGCAAGAAGCCCTGATCCGATTTCGGTGCGCTTGACGTCTGGCACAACGCGCAGCGCGTGGTCTCGTGCTGCAGAAGGAAGCCAGAATACGCACAGAGCCACAACGGCGGCGATAACCCCGAGGCTCACCCAAAGCCTGACGCGCCCTGGGTGTGGGCGTGCGCGCTCGATGCGGGCGCGCAGTTTTTCAATCGCCGCGATCATTTGAGCCTCATCTTCGGGTAGCTCGAGCGTTTCTGTTCGATCTCCGTTTGGAAAGAAGATGGCGGGATGCTCGCCCGGATTGGCACGCTCCAGAGCAGCGAGAGCCCAGTGGGCCAAAGCGGTATCATTGTGATCTGAAATTGTGAGGGTCGCATCGCCGATAGACACGATAACTTCGCGCCGTTGGGCGTCTTTGTTGGCACGCCATAGGCCTGTCGCCTCGATACGGTCATATTCTTTCAGTGCTGTCATCGGGATGGGCCTGCTCCTGCCTCTTTATGCAAAGGGTAGCATGAGCAAGCCACGTGGGGAAAGAGCGATTGCGCCGCAGTTTCGCGGCGACTTCAGTCTTGGGTGCTTTGCCTTCTAGCCCCTTGAGAGGCTTTGGGCCAAAATGAGGGACCGGCGGTGGAGCCTAGAGATCGGCGGCGATTTTGCGCAGTTCGAATTTCTGAATTTTGCCTGTTGAGGTTTTGGGTAGCTCTTGGAAGACCACTTTCTTGGGGGTTTTGAAGCCTGCCAATTTTGAGCGTGCAAATGTGATCAACTCTTCTTCGCTTGCGCTGGCTTTGGGCTTTAGCTCGACAAAAGCGCAGGGCACTTCGCCCCATTTGGGGTCAGGCTTGGCCACCACGGCGCAGAGCGAGACGGCGGGGTGGGACGCGAGCACACCTTCGACTTCGACTGAGCTGACGTTTTCTCCGCCAGAAATAATTATGTCTTTGGAACGATCCATGATTTGGAGGTATGTGTCGGGGTGCTGTACGGCAATATCGCCCGAATGAAAGAAGCCTCCTTTGAAGGCTTCCGCCGTAGCCTCGGGATTTTTGAGATAGCCTTTCATGACGGTGTGGCCACGTATCATGATTTCGCCCTGGGTTTTGCCATCGTGCGGGACGGCGACCATGGTTTCGGAGTCAAGCACCACGGCTTCGTCCATCATGGGCATGAGCACTCCAGTTCGCGCCTTGATGGCGTAGCGCTCTTCATCAGGGTGGTCATCCCAGCGGGCGCGCCAGAGACATTCTGTGATGTGGCCATAGGTTTCTGTTAGGCCGTAAACCTGGGTCACATTGAAACCAAGAGGCTCGATTGCCGCTAGAGTGGCAGCGGGGGGCGGAGCGCCTGCCGTAAAGACCTGTACCGTGTGATCAAAGCCGCGTCTGTCGCTATCATCACAATTTACGATTGAATTAAGCACGATGGGTGCACCGCCGAAATGGGTGACGCCTTCATCGGCGATGGCGTCATAGACAGCTTTGGCGGTGATGTTGCGGCAGCACACAATAGTGCCGCCGAGCAGGGGCATCATCCATGTGTGGTTCCAGCCGTTGCAGTGGAACAGAGGCACGATTGTGAGGTAGACGGGGCGCAGGGTGAGCTGCCAGCTGACCACTGTGCCCATAGTCATGAGGTATGCACCGCGGTGATGGTAGACGACGCCCTTGGGGCGGCCTGTTGTGCCGGACGTATAGTTGAGGGCAAGGCTCTCCCACTCATCTGCTGGCATTATCCATTTGAAGCCGATGTCGCCTGTGGCGATGAAGTCTTCATATTCCACGTGCCGCCCTGTGGCATTGTGGCCTGCTGATGGATCTGCAACCTCAATGATTTGAGGCGCTGCGGTGCTCATCGCTGCGACAGCCTCTTCCAGTATGGGCAAAAACTCTGTGTCTACGAGTACGAGTTTGGCCTCGCCATGTTCCAGAATATAGGTGACGGTGCCTACATCAAGGCGGGTGTTGACGGCGTTGAGCACCGCGCCTGCTGCGGGCACGCCAAAATGCGCTTCAGCATGGGCCGGCAAATTGGGTAGCAGGGTCGTCACGACATCCCCAGGTTCGATCCCTGCGCGGGCAAGTGCGGAAGCAAGCTGCGTGACGCGAGCATGATACTCGGCATAGGTTTTGCGGTGTTGTGTGCCATAAGCGACGGCCAGCCGGTCAGGGAAAATATAGGACGCCCGCTTCAGATGTGAAAGCGGTGTAAGTGGCACGTAGTTGGCTGCGGTTTTCCCCAAGCCGGTTTCGTCGCGCATTTGGCCCATTGTCTTCCTCCCCTATTTGCGAACTTATGTCGCAGTTGGAGAAGACTAACCTTAGCTTGGCTGTTTTGAAAAGCCTATGTGCGACCATATGAAGGCGGAAATGACATGAGTGAGACAAAGCCACTTGCTGCAGCCCTCTGGATGCTTTCAAGCATGCTCATTCTTGGGGTGGTTGATAACTTTATTGTGGTGATGTCGGGGGTGATAAGTCTTTGGCAGATGTATGTAATCCGTCTGCTCATCTCTATTCCTGTCATTTTTTTTGTGGCGCTGGTGCTGCGCCAGCGGTTCTTGCCACTGAAGTGGTGGCCCGTTTTATTGCGCAGTTTCTTATTTGCGTCGGCGATGTTGTTTTACTTTGCCTCGCTGGCCTTTTTGCCGATTGCGCAGTCGCTTGCGGGGTTGTTCACCTCACCGATTATCGTTGTTTTGATCACGGCTCTATATTTTCGTGAGCCTATTGGGATGTTTCGGATCGGGGCCGTGCTAGCAGGCTTTCTTGGCACACTGGCTGTGCTGCAGATCAGCCCCAGTAGCTTTAGCCCGCTGGTGATCGTGCCTGTGATTGGCGGGGTGCTGTATGCGCTGAATGCAGTGATCACGCGGCGCATGTGTGATGGTGAAAGCACGTGTGCGCTTTTGGCTGGAACTATGGGCATGCAAGGCGTTTTGGGGCTCCTGGGGCTCGCGTTCATCGGGTTTTTCGGAGTGCAGGAGGTTGAGGGGCCTTTGGCTTTTGTCACGCGTGGCTGGGTTTGGCCGATGGAGGGTGTCGGGCTGATTTTGGTCGGGCATATTCTCGGCTCTATTGTGGGGGTGTTCTGTTTGACGCGCGCCTATCAGCTCGGCGACGCGTCCTATGTCGCTGTGTTTGAGTATTCGATTATGATTTTCGGGCCACTTTTCGCGTTTTTCTGGTTTGGTCAAACACTGGTGGGCAGCCAGATGGTTGGAATTTTACTCATCATTATGGCGGGTTCGGTGATTGCCTTGCGCTCACAGCGTGACTAACCTCGCATCATGATTATTTCTCGCGGTCGCGCATATGTTTTTGTGCATATCCCCAAGACAGGTGGGACCTCGCTTGCGCTGGCGCTTGAGGCTCGTGCGATGCGTGATGATATGATGCTCGGAGACACTCCAAAGGCGCTAAAGCGGCGCAAGAAGCTCAAGGGCGCTGAGGCGCGTGGGCGGCTTTGGAAGCATTCCACGCTTGCCGATATCGAGGGGCTGTTGAGCGCCGAAGAGATGCACCAGATGCTGTGCTTTACGCTTGTGCGCAATCCTTGGGACAGGATGGTGAGCTATTATCACTGGCTCAAGACACAGAGTTTTGAACACCCTACCGTAGCGGCTGCCAAGGCGCTTGGCTTTGCGGAGTTTCTACGTGCACCTGTTGTGATGGGGCCGATGAAAGCGCACCCTTACAGCAGCTATCTGCGTGGCAGTGACGGGTATGTGCGTGATGCACTCTATATCCGGCTGGAACAGTTTGAGCAGGACGCGCAGCCCTTGTTTGAGCATCTGGGGTTCGAGATCAGCCTGCCACGCGAAAACCAAAGCGCGCGCGCTGAAGATTACCGCAGCTATTACACGGCTGAGGATATGTGTGTGGTGGCGGAGGCTTGCTCGGAAGATATCGAAACGTTTGGCTATCGGTTCTGACTGGCCAAAAAGTCTGCGCCCGCAAGCTGTCCTAATCCTAGCGAGCCACCAGCAGGATTGCTGCACAGATTGAACATGCGACACATCGCGTTTGCCAGTGGTTGAGCTTTTGGAGAAGAGGGGCGCCTTTTTGTATTGCTGTGCTTGGCAATTCTCGACCGTTAAGGTCATCTCTGGGGCGCATCCAGAGCCCAAAAAGGGTGCGCTTTATCACGCACCCTTTGTCCTTTTTTGAAGAGGTTTTAAGCCGCTTTTTCGGCCGTTGGCGCAAAGCGCTTGTAAAAGCTCTGGCCTTTTTCAGCCATTTCCGCGAGCAGCGCAGGCGTTGTAAAGCGGGGGCCGTACTTGGCCGCCAATTCGGCTGTGCGCTCGGCGGCGTAGGGGGTTCCGATCATATCGAGCCATGAGAGGGGCCCTCCTGACCAAGGGGCAAAACCCCAAGCCAGGATCGCGCCCACATCCCCTTCTCGGATATCCATGAGAACGCCTTCTTCTAGTGCGCGGACGGCCTCAAGCACCTGGGCGAACATGAGCCGCTCCTGCACTTCTATGAGGTCGGGCTGCTCTTCGGCGAGGGGGTATTTCTCGTTGAGTCCCGGCCAGAAGCCAGTGCGCTTGCCTTTGTCGTCATACTCAAAAAAGCCTGCGTTGGCTTTGCGCCCCAAGCGGCCCTCGGCTTCCATCCAGAAGATGAGATCATCGCCGGGGCTGTCGGGGTAATCCGCGCCCATCGCCGCCTTGGTGGCACGGGCGATTTTGGCACCCAGGTCAATTGAGGTCTCGTCATTAAGCTGCAATGGCCCGACCGGGAAGCCAAGCTGGCGCGCCGCGTTGTCGATGAGCGAGGGAGAGACCCCCTCGGTGACCATGCGCAGGCCCTCGTTGATATAGGGAATGATGCAGCGGTTGGCGTAGAAGAAGCGGGCGTCGTTGACGACGATCGGTGTCTTGCGGATTTGGCGCACGTAGTCGAGCGCCTTGGCCACGGCGACATCGGCTGTCTTGTCGCCTTTGATGATCTCGACAAGAAGCATCTTCTCGACGGGGGAGAAGAAGTGGATACCAATGAATTGCTCAGGTCGTGTGCTGGCCTTGGCCAGCTCTGAGATCGGCAGGGTCGAGGTATTGGAGGCGAAGATGCAATCGTCCGGGATCACGGCTTCGACTTTTTTGGTCATTTCAGCCTTTACGGCAGGGTCTTCAAACACAGCCTCGATGATGAGGTCGCAACCTTTGAGCGCCTCCAGGTCTGGTGTTGCGGTGATGCGAGCGAGCATCTCTTCTTTCTTTTCTGGGGTCGCCTTTTTACGGGCGATGCCTTTGTCCATGTAGCTTTCGGTGTAAGCCTTGCCCTTGTTGGCGGCAGCTTGGTCACGGTCAATGAGAACAACCTCCATGCCAGCTTGAGCGGACACCAGCGCAATACCCGCGCCCATCATGCCTGCGCCGAGGACGCCGATTTTCTTGACTTTTTGATCAGGCACATTGGCGGGGCGGACAGCACCTTTTTCCAGCGCTTCCTTGTTGATGAACAGCGAGCGGATCATGGCTGTTGAACTCGGGTTCATCAGCGTGTGCACGAACCAGCGTGTTTCGATCTTGAGGGCCGTGTCAAACGGTACGAGGGCACCCTCATAGACGGCTGAGAGCAAGGCTTTAGCCGCGGGAAATGCCCCCTGTGTTTCGGAATGCACCATGACGGAAGCACCAAGGAAGGTCATGAAACCCGCGGGGTGATAAGGTGCACCACCTGGCATTTTGTAGCTTTTTTCGTCCCATGGCTTCACAATATTTGGCTCTGAGAGCACCCATGCACGCGCGTTTGACATGGGGTCGTCGCAGACCTCATCAATAAGCCCTGCTTGCTTGGCTTTGACAGGGTCGGAAAGCTTACCCTGCAAAAGGAAAGGCGCGGCGGCCATAGCGCCGAGTTTGCGAACAAGGCGAGTTGTGCCGCCAGCGCCCGGGAAAATGCCAACCATGATTTCGGGCAGCCCGATCTTGGCCTTGGGGTTGTTGGCCGCAAATATGCGGTGACAGGCGAGCGGGATTTCAAAGCCGATACCAAGCGCTGTTCCTGGCATGACGCAGGCGATGGGCTTGCCGCCTTTGTTTGTTTTTGCATCCATGCCTGCACGTTCGATCTTGCGCAGCACGGCATGCATGCTCATCACACCGTCAAAGAGGCCTTTTGCTGGCTCGTCGCCGGCGTCGTCTTTCATCTTGGCGATGACGTTGAGGTCCATTCCGCCTGCGAAGCTGCCCTCTTTACCAGAGGTAATGATGATACCTTTGACGGCCTCATCGGCCAACGCGTCATCGACCAGATCAGAGAGATCGGCGAAGCCCTGAATGCTCATCACATTCATTGATTTTCCGGCTGTATCCCACATAATGGTGGCTATGCCCTCGGCATCTTTTTGCATCGTAAAATCTGTCATGCGTCTTGCTCCTGTGTCTCAGCCTCTTGGGCTGTTGGGCCATTGGATGGCTCGGGATGTTTGATCATCAACCAGTTTGTATTCTGTGTGGCAGAGCGCAGGCCTGCGCCCAGCCACAGACCATCTTGTTGAACAAGGGTCATATGGTTGAGGTACGGTTCTATTACGGGGGTGGTGCCCGTGAGAGGAAAGGTCTCGTGAATACCTTCAATGCGGTTCGGGTCATCTGAGGTAAATACGGCCTCGCGGCAAAGGCGATGGTAAGCCGTTACGCCAAAGCGGTCGAGTGTCTCGCGCAGAGAGATAAGAGAGGGCAAGTAGCATTCTCGGCTATCAATTTTTAGGACTTCAGTGTCGGTCTCAACAAAAGAAGGAAAGCGAATGAGATCGAGTATAGCCTCGTAGCTACGTTCCCAAAGAGCTTTGGAAACGCAATCGAGATGAGCCTGATATATGTCCTTGGCGCTCAACATAGATACTTAGACCCGTTCAATGATGGTGGCGGCGCCCATACCTGAGCCGATGCAAAGCGTCGCAAGGCCTACCTCTTTGTCAGTCCGTTCGAGTTCGTCGAGTAGCGCCCCAAGGATCATCGCGCCAGTTGCTCCCAGCGGGTGACCCATCGCAATGGAGCCTCCGTTGACGTTAACTTTGGCATGGTCAACGTTGAAGGCCTGTTCAAAGCGCATCACGACCGAGGCGAAAGCTTCGTTGACTTCAAACAGGTCGATATCTCCAATGCTCATGCCACTTTCGCGCAGAATTTTTTCGGTCACGGGCACGGGGCCTGTGAGCATGATCGTCGGGTCTGTCCCTATTTTTGCGGTTGAACGGATGCGCGCACGTGGCTTGAGGCCAAGCTGTTCGCCCAGCTCTTTGTTACCGATGAGAACAGCTGCCGCGCCATCCACGATACCGGATGAGTTGCCTGCGTGGTGAATGTGGTTCACGCGCTCAAGCTCCGGGTATTTTAAGATTGCGATCTTATCAAAGCCGGGCATGACCTCGCCCATTTGCTTGAACGAGGGGTTCAGCGCGCCGAGGCTTTGCATATCAGTCTCGGGGCGCATGAACTCATCATAGGCCAGAATAGGCAGGCCGTTTACATCATAGACTGGGACAACAGAGCGGGAAAAATACCCCGCATCCCATGCGGCTTTGGCGCGCTTCTGGCTTTCGACGGCCATGGCGTCGGCCATATCGCGGGTGAAGCCGTACTTCGTTGCGATGATGTCGGCCGAGATGCCTTGGGGCACGAAGTAATTCTCAATAGCGATGCTTGGATCGACCGCGATCGCGCCACCGTCAGTGCCCATAGGGACGCGTGACATACACTCCACACCGCCTGCAATATACCCGTTGCCCGCGCCGCCGCGCACTTGGTTGGCAGCGAGATTCACCGCTTCTAGGCCTGATGCGCAAAAACGGTTGATGGAGAGGCCTGGAATAGATTCATCCAAATCAGACGCGAGAACGGCTGTCCGTGCAAGGCAAGCGCCTTGCTCTGCAACCTGGGTAACATTGCCCCAGATGACATCTTCAACGGCATGGCCCTCAAGGCCGTTGCGCTTTTTAAGGGCGTTGAGCGCCACGGCAGAAAGTCGCGCGGCGGAGACTTCGTGCAGAGAGCCGTCTTTGCGACCCTTGCCGCGCGGCGTGCGTACGGCGTCATATATATAGGCTTCGGTCATGTCTCGTCTCCTCAAGTTCAGACGTGAATTAGGCGCGGTCAGCGGGGCTGCCGGGCATCAAATCGTAAGGGGCTTTGTAGCCATCGGTGCTTTCAATGTTGGTCAGCCAGCGGTCGATGTTGCGCCACTCGCTGCGTTCAAAGCCAAAAGGCTCGGGGTAAAACAGGTAGCCGCAATTTGAGAGATCGGCATTTGTCAGGCCTTTGCCCACGATGTAGTCGCGGCCTTCAAGGTGCGAATCCAGCGTGGCGTAGGCTGCTTTGAGCCTGCCTTGTAGAAAACCGATGACGTCTTTGGGGCGTTTGTCTTCGGGCAAAAAGTTCATAAGAAAACGGGTAACCCCAGCTTGGGAAGACATTTTGTGATTGTCCCAGAGCACCCACCGGAGCACCTCGTATTTTTCTTCAGGTGTGCCGCCGAATTTGCCACTTTTGTCGGTAATATATTGTTGGATGACGCCAGACTGCGTGAGGCGGATGTCTCCGTCTTCCAATACAGGAGCTTCACCCATCACATTTTTCGCGCGCCATTCAGGTGTACGGGCTGCGCCGCCGAAAAAGTCGACATAGACTGGTTTCCAAGGGAGGCCTGAAAGTTCGAGCGCAAGGGCTGCTTTATACGCATTGCCTGATTCACCGAAGCAGTGGAGTTTGATTGTCATTCAACTGTCCTTTCGCCTGCCGCAGTTGGGGGTGTTGATCAGCACTTAGACCGCCGCAGAATATTTTATCTATGAAAAGGCGTATTAGAGATTTCTTGCGATCAGCTCTTTCATGATTTCGTTGGTGCCGCCGTAGATGCGTTGGACGCGGGCGTCAGCCCACATTTCCGCAATGGGGTACTCTAGCATGTACCCGTATCCTCCAAAGAGCTGTACGCAGTCGTCCAGCACTTCGCCCTGTGTGTCAGTGAGCCAGTATTTGACCATGGCGGCCTTATCGACCGTCAGCGCGCCACGCAGGTGCTCGCTCATGCATTCGTCAAGGAAAGCGCGGGCGACGGTGAGTTTGGTTTTGCATTCAGCGAGCTTGAAGCGGGTGTTCTGGAACTGCAGGATCGGGCCGCCGAAGGCCTCGCGCTCCTTGCAATATTCAATTGTGCGCTCGACTGCACCTTGCATTGCACCAACTGCGCCGCAGCCTATGATGAGACGCTCTTGGGGGAGCTGTTGCATCATTTGGTAGAAGCCTTTGCCCTCTTCGCCTCCGAGCAGGTTCTCTGGCGGTATTTCCACATTATCAAAGAAAAGCTCCGAGGTGTCGGCAGCATGGCAACCAACCTTTTCAAGGTTTCGGCCACGTGTGAAACCCTCAACGTGATCCGTCTCTACCACCATGAGAGAGGTACCTTTTGAGCCTTGTTTCGGGTCGGTCTTGGCCGCAACGATGATGAGATTGGCGTGTTGTCCGTTGGTGATAAATGTCTTTTGGCCTGAAAGGCGGTAAGCGTTTCCGTCCTTGATGGCCTTTGTCTTTAAGTTTTGTACGTCCGAGCCGCCAGAAGGCTCAGTCATGGCCAGAGCACCAACAAGCTCGCCTGTCACCATTTTGGGCAGCCAGCGTTGCCTTTGTTCTTCGGTGCCGCAATGCAAGATATAGTGGGCAACGATGCCTGAATGAATGCCATGCCCCCAGCTCGCAAGATTTGCTCGGCTGCCTTCAATCAGGATCGCGGCTTCATGGCCGAAGTCGCCGCCCGCACCGCCATATTCCTCGGGTATTGACGGGCAAAGAAGGCCGAGCTCACCGGCTTGGGTCCATGTTTCACGGTCCATCTCACCCTGCTTGCGCCACTTGTCGTACTTGGGTACCCACTCGTCGGTGATGAATTTGCGGGTCATATCCGCAATCATCTGATGTTCTTCGGTCATCCAGCTGGAAGCCATTGTCTCTCTCCTCCCCAGAAGAATTAGCGTTTGCGTGCCTCAAGCTCTGAGTTGAATAGTCTGAGGCGTGCTGTCAGGTTTTCGTGGTTCATAACGCTTTCAAAGTTTTCGAAGAGAAAACTAAGAGCCTCGCCCTCATCAAGTCCTGCCTCCTGTGCAAACTTCTTCAGTTTGCGGTAGCCATCTTCTGTCATAGCGGCCGGAAAGCGGCGGGTGAGGCGGAAACGTTTGGGCATGATACAGGCGAGCTCCTTAGCTTGCGTTAAAACTGGTCTTCACTAAGCGCCATAACAGGATCTGCACCGCTCTCGATTCGTGCAAGGTGCAAAGCTGTCGCCGGGAGTCGGCGTGCCATATAGTACCGCCCAGTCGCCAGCTTCGTCTCATAGAACGCTGCGTCAGAGGTTCCTGAGGCCAGAGCATCAAGGCTGGCCCGTGCCATATGCGCCCACATCAGGCCAAGGCAAACGTGGCCCATCATATGCATAAAGTCGGTTGAGCCTGCGAGCGCTGCATTGGGGGTCTTCATGCCATTGTGCATAAAGAACATTCCTGCGGCCTGCAGGTCTTTGGATGCTTTTTTGAGTGGCTCCACAAAGTGTTCCATACCCTCGACATCTTTTTGCTCGGCGCAGAAGCTCTTGACCATTTCAAAGAAGGCCATGACGTGTTTGCCGCCGTCTTGCGCGAGCTTACGGCCCACCAGGTCCAGCGCCTGAACGCCGTTGGCGCCCTCGTAGATCATCGCGATGCGCGCATCGCGGGTGAACTGGGACATGCCCCATTCTTCGATATAGCCATGGCCGCCGTAGACCTGTTGAGCTTCAACGGTCATCGCGTAGCCCACATCGGTGAGGAAACCTTTGACCACGGGTGTCATCAGCGAGATGAGGCCATCGGCTTCCTTGTCACCAGAGCGATGGGCTGCATCAATGAGCGAGGAGCCCCAAAGGATGAAGGCGCGGCCCGCTTCGACGAAGCTCTTTTGGTCCATCAGCATGCGGCGTACATCGGGGTGCACGATCAATGGGTCAGCAGGACCCTCAGGGTTCTTAACGCCTGTTACATCGCGGCCTTGCAGGCGGTCTTTGGCGTAAATCACGGCGTTTTGGTAGGCGACTTCGGCTTGTGCAAGGCCTTGCATGCCCACACCGATGCGGGCTTCGTTCATCATGGTGAACATTGCGCGCATGCCTTTGTGCTCGGTTCCGAGCAGGTAGCCTGTGGCCTCGTCATAGTTCATGACGCAGGTAGAGTTGCCGTGGATGCCCATCTTCTCTTCGAGCGCTCCACAGGTTACGCCATTGCGCGCACCGAGCGATCCGTCTTCGTTGACGAGGAACTTGGGTACGATGAAGAGCGATACACCTTTGATGCCCTCTGGCCCCCCCGGGATTTTGGCCAGGACAAGGTGAACGATATTGTCGGCCATCTCGTGCTCGCCTGAGGAGATAAAGATTTTCTGGCCCGAGATTTTGTAGCTGCCGTCATCCTGCGGCTCGGCTTTAGTGCGCATGAGGCCAAGATCTGTCCCGCAGTGTGGCTCTGTCAGGTTCATCGTGCCTGTCCATTCGCACGACACCATCTTGGGAAGGTAAGTGTCTTTCTGGGCGTCTGTGCCATGGGCAAGGATGGCCGAGGCTGCGCCGTGAGTGAGGCCCTGATACATGGTGAAGGCCTGATTGGAGGCGGAGAACATTTCGCCCACGGCTGTACCGAGCAGATAGGGCATGTTTTGGCCGCCATAAGCTTCAGGCATATCCAGTCCTGTCCAGCCGCCCTCGCGCACCTGATCGAAAGCTTCTTTGAAGCCTGTCGGCACGCGGACCACGCCGTTTTCGAGGGTGCAGCCTTCGGTATCGCCAACGGCATTCAGCGGAAAGAGAACATCGGAGCAGATTTTCCCTGCTTCTTCGAGCACTGCGCTGGTAAACTCGGGATCTAGGTCATTGTATCCTGCAATATCAGATGCGCTGACTTTCAGAACATCATGTAGGATGAATTGCATGTCTTTAATGGGGGCTGTGTAGCTTGGCATCTGGTGTCTCCCTGGGAGCTTTTGTCATTGGTCCTGGCGTTTGACGCACACGGTTATTCAGCAGCGTCTTTTGTCTCGGCCGTGCTTGCGAGGGTCTTGGCGACCCAGTCAATCTGTTCGCTGAGATCTTCAATTGCCAGTGTGAGCTCATCGCGTTGGTGAACCATGTCGGCGAGGCGCTCGCGTGCGATGGACAGGGTGCTTGAAAGTTGTGTCTGCTGTTGGTCGCCTACATGATAAAGTTCGAGCAGTTGGCGAATTTCTTCCAGAGAGAAGCCGAAACGTTTGCCCCGCAGGATAAGCGTCAGTCGAGCGCGATCACGGTGGGTGAAGAGGCGCTTCTGTCCGTCGCGAACGGGGGACAGAAGCTCCTTGGCCTCATAAAATCTAAGGGTGCGTGGCGTAACTTGGTACGTATCGCACATCTCACGGATCGTCATCAATCTATCGGAATTTGGCATGTGTGTCTCTCTGAGGGCTCAGGTTAAGTCATCGCATTGATCAATACATGCGTGCCTTGGCCGAGTCGTTCAAGAGAAAGTTGACGTTGACGTAATGTAGACGTTGCGTCACTTATGGGGCGTTGAGCATTTTTAATGTCGCTTCACGGCTTTCTGTGAGCTCGGTGATCGCCGTCATAAGATCCTGGCGTTGCTTCTCTAGCTCTGCAAGCTGTCCCGAGGCCATATCGATCCAGTGTTGTAGTTGGGCCTTTGTGCCTCTTTCTTCGTAGATCAGAAGAAATTGGCGAATGTCCTCGAGTGGAAAGCCCCAGCGACGGCCGCGCATTATGAGTGTCATTCGGGCAACTTCGCGGGGGGCATAAAAACGTGTGCGTCCTTCCCGAGCGGGCTCGAGAAGCTCAATATACTCATAGTAGCGCAACGTGCGCGGGGTAACGTCAAACTTGGCGCACATTTCTTTAAAAGTCAGACGTGTTTCTGGCATGGTGGGCCTCCTCGCGGCGAACCTATGGTGCCCTAGAGGAAGACACAAGGCGGGCAAAACGGAGTGTTACGTCTTGCGAAGGAGGCACCGCTCTGGAAGTATGTCTGCAAAGGAGTCCGAAGCCCCATGGACAAAGCAAAAATTGCCAAACAGTTTATCTCTGCGATCCCCCACAGTCGGGCTTTGGGTATGGAGCTGACCACAATCGGCGACGGCTATGCTCGGATTGAAATGCCGTATTCTGCGCAGCTTGTTGGCGATCCTGAGACAGGTGTAATTCATGGAGGCGCGGTCTCGGCGTTGATGGATACGTGCTGTGGAGCAGCTGCGATGAGCCATCCAAGCTCACCAGCAGGAACTGCCACGATTGACTTACGGATTGATTACATGCGGCCTGCGACCCCCGGTCAAACCATAACAACAGAGGCGCAGTGCTATCATATCACACGGTCTGTCGCCTTTGTGCGAGCAACGGCGACCGATGACGACAAAGACAACCCGGTGGCAACGGCCACTGGTGCCTTTACTGTGGAGCGTTGAGCATGAGCCGCAAGCGCCCTGAGCCAGTCCAAGTGATAAAGCAACGCCGCGATGCGGCTTTGAGTGCGCTGGTACATGGTGTGCCGTACATTAACTTTATGGGTATAGAGTTTGATCGCAGAGGGGATGAGCTAACAGCGATTTTGCCCTATGATGACAAACTTATAGGCAACCCCTTGCTGCCAGCATTGCACGGCGGTGCGATTTCGGGGTTTATGGAGGTGGCTGCGGTGATCGGTCTTGGCTGGTCTGTTTTGTGGGATGAGATCGAGCGCGGCGAGCTGGATGCAAACGAAGTTGTCAAAGGGCATTTGCCGCGTTTGCCGAAAACGATTGATTTCACCATCGACTATCTACGGACGGGACTACCGCGAGATGCTTACGCGCGGGCAAAAGTAAACCGCTCGG
The DNA here is from genome assembly GCF_965658795.1 of Lentibacter sp. Lineage (NCBI taxonomy): Bacteria > Pseudomonadati > Pseudomonadota > Alphaproteobacteria > Rhodobacterales > Roseobacteraceae > Lentibacter > Lentibacter sp. The sequence goes on from NZ_CBFHTG010000024.1 coordinate 21,922, forward strand.
GACGGCGTTACGCAAGCGTGCATGTTGAAGCCTGGCAAGACAATCGCAACCGCATTTTTGCCCAAGGCACGGGGCATTTTTTGATGCCACGGCGGGATGACTGAGGCAGGCGCGCTCACCCACAGACGGGTGCTCAAAATTGCCATTCCGATTTTACTGGCCAATGTAACCATTCCTATTCTGGGGGCGGTTGACACAGCTGTTGTCGGGCAAATCCCTGATGCCGCGCCGATTGCAGCTGTCGGTGTGGGAGCCGTTATTCTGTCGGCCATTTACTGGGTGTTCGGCTTTTTGCGTATGGGTACGACGGGGCTGACAAGCCAAGCAGCCGGGCGCGGTGAGACCGGCGAAGTGGCGGCGCTACTGACACGTGCATTGATGATAGGCTTTGCGGGAGGCTTAGCCTTTATTTTGGTACAACCGATGCTCTTTTGGGGAGCGTTCCGCCTGTCACCGGCGAGTGCCGAGGTCGAAGGGCTGGCGGCAACCTATATGCAAATCCGCATTTTCTCGGCCCCTGCAGCGATAGCCATGTACGGGATCACGGGTTGGTTGATTGCGCAAGAGCGCACCCGCGAGGTCCTTTGGATCCAGCTTCTCATGAATGGGGTCAATGTGGGGCTGGATCTTCTCTTTGTGCTTTCGTTCGGCTGGGGTGTTGCGGGGGTAGCTTGGGCCACGTTTATCGCGGAATGGTCGGGGCTTTTGCTGGGGCTTTGGATGTGTCGCCAGGCCTTTGCGCATACAGCTTGGCGGGATTGGTCGCGGGTGTTTGACCGTATGAAGCTACGCCACATGGCTGTGGTGAATGGCGATATTCTGATGCGCTCGCTTTTGCTGCAGGGTATTTTTGTGTCGTTTTTGCTTCTGGGCGGGCGCTTTGGAGATGTGACGCTGGCAGCCAATCAGGTGCTGTTACAGTTCTTGCACATAACGGGCTATGCGCTTGATGGTTTTGCTTTTGCTGCAGAGGCGCTGGTGGGGCAGGCTTTTGGTGCGGGAGCTGCGGGACGTGTGCGGCGCGCGGCTTTGCTCACCAGCCTTTGGGCGCTTGGACTGGGCGTATTGATGGCGCTGGCCTTCTGGCTTTTGGGCCCAGGTCTCATCGATATTATGACAAAAGCTCCCGAGGTGCAGACGGAAGCGCGGCGTTACTTGCTCTGGCTTGTGGCTGCGCCTGTTATGATTGTTGGGCTGACGCAGATGGACGGAATTTTCATAGGCGCGACACGCACGGCGGATATGCGCAATATGATGGCTGTGGCCTTTGTCGTCTATGCGGTGGCGGCGTGGAGCCTGATGCCCGCGATGGAAAATCACGGGCTCTGGCTTGCGCTGCATATTTCGTTCGTTGCACGTGCAGCCACACTGATGCTGCGCTATCCTGCGCTCGAGCAAGCGGCTAGAGCAGGTTGAGCACGGTCTCTGGCGGCCTGCATATTGCGGCTTTGCCATTGTGAAAGACGATGGGGCGCTGGATGAGCTTCGGTTTGCGAGCCATAGCGGCAAAGAGCTCGTCTTCAGCGCTGTTTTTGGTAAGGCCTTCGGCTTTGAATTCAGGTTCGGCTGTACGCATCAGCTCGATAGCTTTGAGGCCCAAAGAGGCAGCTGCAGCGCGCAGCTCGGCCTCGTTTGGTGGATCAGTGAGATAGAGGCGAACTTGCGGAGTATGCCCCTCTATCAACTCCAGCGTTTGTCGTGACTTCGAGCAACGTGGGTTGTGCCAGATCATCATAGCCATGCGTCACGCCCTGTACCCACAGCCTCTTGGACATTGGCGAAACCATCTTGCTCCAGTAGCCTGTCTAGACCCTTGGCAATGTCCGAAGCCAAGCTGAGGCCGTGATAGACAAGTGCGGTATAAAGCTGCACGGCCGAGGCGCCAGCACGGATTTTGGCATAGGCCTGTTCCGCTGTTGAGATACCGCCGACGCCAATGAGTGGAAGCTTACCCTCTGTTGCCATGGAGAGTTTGGCCAGAACGCGAGTGGAGCGCTCAAACAGGGGGGCGCCTGAAAGGCCACCGGCCTGATCTCGTTGCGCGCTGGCGAGGCCTTCGCGGCTGAGCGTTGTATTGGTGGCGATGATGGCGCTAAGGCCTTGGGTTTGCGCGACCTCTGCGATTTCGCTGATCTCGGTATCGGTGAGGTCTGGTGCGATTTTTAGGAAAATGGGCAGCGGTTTTTTGAGCCAGCTGTTGGCTTCCATCACGCCCGCGAGCAGGGCGGAAAGCGCTTCAGCACCTTGTAGATCGCGCAGTTTTTCAGTGTTGGGGGACGATACATTGACCGTGGCAAAATCCAAGTGGGCACCACAATAGCTTAGTACGCGGGCGAAGTCTTCGGCACGGTTCTCGCTGTCTTTGTTTGCTCCGAGATTGAGGCCAATCACAGCGTCTTGCGGGCGGTTTGCCAGCCGTGCATTGGCTGCTTCCATGCCTTCGTTGTTGAAGCCGAAGCGGTTGATGGCTGCTTGATCTTCGGTAAGGCGGAAGAGGCGTGGCTTGGGGTTGCCAGCTTGTGCGCGCGGCGTGATTGCGCCAACTTCGACGAAGCCGAAGCCCGCGCGAGACAGCGGCGCCAGCACTTCGGCGTTTTTGTCAAACCCTGCGGCAAGGCCAACGGGGTTTGGCAGTGCAAGTCCTGCCACTGTCGTGGCGAGGCGTGGTGAAGTGACGGGCCCTGAAAGTGGCACAAGGCCGAGTTTGAGAGCAGAGATTGCAAGCCCGTGGGCGCGCTCCGGATCAACCTTGTGCATGGCCTTAAGGGCAAGGGCTTCGAGCGTGTTCATGGGGCCAGAACCTCTTGGGGAAATACATGTGCGCCATTCACCAACGGTAGTGGATAACTTGCGGTGACATCTGAGAGGCGAATGTTGCGGTAAAGATGTGGGAAGAGCGCGCCGCCACGGGAGACCTCCCATTTTAGCGCATCACCTAATGTATCGGCCTCAACCGCTAGAAGCACGAGGCCCTCTTCGCCCGCGAAGTGTTTGGCAGCGGTGTCTTGCGCTTGCTCTGGGGTGGAAAAATGTATGTAGCCATCGGCCACATCAACAGGCGCGCCTTGGCTTTCGCCTTTGTCGCGCAGGGCGGCCCATTCGGGGGCGCGAAATATTTTCAGGATCAGCATACACTGCAGATGCCCTTTCACCGTGTAGCCGTCAAGTCTTCGACGCTCTGATTGCGAGAAGCTCGAGGGGAGGCAGGGGCTATGTTTGGTTCTTGCTTCTGATTTACTCAGTATTGAGAAGGACGACTTCAACACGCCTATTGGCCTTACGGCCCTCTGGTGTGAGATTGCTCAGGACGGGTGCAAGATAGCCCATGCCTTCGGCTTCCATTTGTGCGGCGGGCACGCCATGTGCTGAGCCGAGCCTCTGCATTACAGATGCGGCGCGCTTTTTGGAAAGCGTTATATTTCCTGCAAGAGCACCGACTGCATCGGTATGCCCTACGAGAGCCACCCTACGGCTGGGCTGTTGCAATAGGTAGGCGGCAAGTGCTTCCAAGCTGGCGAATGGGCCTTGGCCAAGGTCGGATGAACCTGTTTCAAATGTCAAATCAGGCAGCACTGCATGGCCTATTTTCTCTAGCTGCGGTCCGACAGAGCCTGTTTGTTGTTGAAGGGAATTTTGGGATACCTGAGCGACGATGGCGTTACTTCGCTCTGTTGCGAGCGGTGTGGCGCCTTCAGGTGTTACCTGAACGATCTGGAGGTAGCCGGATGTGCTGTCACGGCTTACGAGCGCTGTGACATAGTCAGACGGTGCTTCGCTGTGGCTGCGCCGCGCGGTAACAAACGTATAATCAAACAGATCGACAAACATGTTAGGTGCTTCAACCACATCGGTTGCAAACCGAAAGTCAAATCCGCCGCAAAATCTATCTGAACATTTGAAGAGTACTTCAAAGCCTGCTTCGATGAGACTCGCCTCTATCGGAGACAGGATTTGCTGGGGGGTTATGCCTTGTTGTGCAATGCGATAAGCCTGTTTCGTAACGCGCCCGTTTACATCAAACACTGGTAAAAGGCCGCCCGAGTAGGGGGCGACTGGCGCGGCATAGCTGCCTTCGCTTTTTGTGCGATCGAATGTGAGTTCAGCATTTGACGGCAGCGCAAGCGCCTCGGCCAAAATCGGCGAGGCGGCAAGGCAAGACAGCACCAGTGCGGTGATGCCGGAATTAGCGCGTCTGCGCGTGATACTCGTCATTGGGGCGCATATCTGTGGCGGAAGCCACGCGGTTGGTCATGTTGTAAAAGCCTGCGACATTGGCGATGTCCCATATGTCACGATCAGAAAAGCCGACAGCGCGTAGCGCTTCACGGTCGGCCTCGACAATCGTGTAGCTTGCAACTGTGATTTTCTCGGCGAAAGCGAGCATTGCTGTTTGCCGGGTGTCCAGATTGGCGGCGCGCCAGTTCATTACGAGCATTTCGCCAAGGATAGGATCTCCGGAGAGTTGGCGCACGGCCTGACCATGGGCGGTTAGGCAGTAAAAGCATTTGTTTATGGAGGAAACCGCGACGGCAATCATTTCACGTTCAAGCTTTGTGAGGCCGCTTTCGGCAAGCATCAGATCATTATAAAGCGCGGTGAAGGCGTTGAGCTTGTCGATGTCAAAGGCGTATGCCTGGAGTACGTTTGGTACGAGGCCGAGCTTGTCCTGACAGATGTCAAAATATTTCTGCGTCTCTTCTGGCAGCGGATCGACCATGGGCAGATCAAGGGCAGTGGGTTGTTTGTGGCTCATGGCATCAGCTCTCTTTTTTCAGTCTGTAGTGATACTGTCCCACACATGTCATGCCGAGGGAAGCATAGAGCGCATTGCCTGCAGCATTGGCTTGGGTGACGACAAGGGAGATATGGCTTGCACCGTTGCGCGCTGCCCAGTGGGCTAGCTCGTACATCGCATATTTTCCCATATTTTGCTGGCGTTGGTGAGGCAGAACTTCGAGCGCATGTACCATGGCTATTCTATCGTGAATGGCACAAAAAGCAGCGGCTGCAGGGTGATCGTTGAGCCGTCCAACGAGGCCCGTTTTTGGGCCATGAGCGCGGTGCATTACATCAACGCGGTTATTGTCAATGCCGCCTTTAGCCCAGATATCAAGCATAATGGCCAAAGGCTCCCAGGCTAGCAGCGCGCAAACGCGCGGCGGGTGTTTGTCTTCAAATGTTGAGAGTGGGGCTACATAGGCGTTGACGGGATCATGGATCGCATACCCTGCTGCTGCGAGCATCTGGTCAAGTTCGTCCTCGCCTTGACGCACCATGAAGAGTTTGGGTTGGCCAAGGGCCAGCATCTCTTCTTCTGCCATGGCAATGTCGTGCGGGGTGATAGGCCCAAGTGCTGTGGTGGCGCTGACACGCTGGCCACCGCCGGCGCCCTCGCGTATCTGCCAAGGGCCTGCCTTGTGGACGGCTGCAGCCGGCCAGGTGCTCTCGATTACATCATAAATTGCTGCGATATCAGGCAGGGTCATTTGGAAAGATCTCGGCGAGTTCACACATGGCTTTGTCCAGGAGGGGGCCGTCGGCACTGCGCATCACAATGTTGGCGCCGTAGATGCCATTGTCCTGAAACGGATAGGAGCCGATAGACAGCTCAGGGTAGCGTGCGGCCAAGTCACCGAGGGGGCCTGCTATATCACCTTCGCCACGATTGATCCGCAAGGTCTGGCTGAGCAGGGGGGCGCCGCCCGTGAGCGTGGGAAGAACTGAGGCAAGCATGGCCTGAAAGACCGAAGGTACGCCTGCCATGACATGGACATTGCCAAGGGTGAATCCGGGTGCAACGGAGACAGGGTTGTCTATCAGCGTTGCCCCGTCAGGAATGCGCGCCATGCGCATGCGTGCGGCGTTAAACTCACGGCCAGTTTGGGCATAAAAAGCGCCAAGGAGCGCACGAGCATCGTCACGCACATCGATATGCGCTCCGAAGGCCTCGGCGATACAATCGGCCGTGATATCATCATGCGTTGGGCCAATGCCGCCAGATGTGAAGACCGTTTCATGAGCTGCTGACAGGGCCTTGACGGCGGCGACGATTGCCGTCGAATCGTCAGAAACAACACGCACTTCTTTAAGATCTATTCCTGCCTTGGTGAGTTCACCTGCGAGATGGTGCATATTGGCATCGCGGGTGCGGCCAGAGAGAATTTCATCACCGATGACAAGCATCGCGGCGGTTGGATTGGGCATGGGTCTTCCTTGAAGCTAACTTATCTTGGGTATAGGCCGTAACACATGCGCTTTCAAACCCCACTTAAGCCTGCGACACTGATCCGCCGTTACAAACGGTTTCTGGCGGATATTCGCTTTGAAGACGGGCGCGAGGCGGTGGCCCATTGTGCCAACCCCGGCTCGATGATGGGCTTGGCGGATGAAGGCATCCGCATTTGGGTGGAGCCCAACGACGATCCCAAGAAAAAGCTCAAATACGGCTGGCGTCTTGTTGAGCACGCTGGCGGGCACTTTACGGGAGTAGACACCAGCGTACCCAACCGCGCCTTGAGGGCGGCTTTGGAAGGGCGCTCTCTACCAGAGCTTGAGTATATTCATGTGCGCTCTGAAGTAAAATATGGCGAGAACAGCCGCGTAGATTTTTTGCTGCAAGGCGGTGCTCGCGATATTTACCTTGAGGTGAAATCGGTCACGCTGATGCGGCAAGCGGGGCTGGCCGAATTTCCTGATTCTGTGACCGCACGAGGGCTGAAACACTTGCAAGAGTTGACCCGAATGGTAGCCAAAGGGCACAGGGCCGTACTCTTCTTTCTGGTGCAACGCACTGATGCTGAGGCCGTTGGTGTGGCGGGTGACATTGATGCTGCCTATGCCAGTGGTTTGCAAGCGGCGATGGCTGCCGGTGTCGAGGTGATGGCTTATGACTGCTTGATCGATCCGCATGACATCAGCCTTGGGAAGGCGCTTCCCCTTCGTTTCTAGCGCGGAATTCAAGCCTGAATATTGCCTGTCCAACGCTGGAGCATGCATAGGGTGGCCCTTGGGCGAGATCCGAATTAAACAGGGTGAAAGTGGTTAAGTAAGATAAGGCGAGCCCCGTGAGCGAAGTACATAACGGCCCAGTGACGAGAGATGGTATCCGCATTCACAGCGAAGCAGATTTTGCTGGAATGCGTAAGGCAGGACATTTGGCAGCCCAAATTCTTGACCGTATCGGCGAGCATGTTTTTGTGGGCCAAAGCACGGCCGAGATTGACCGTATCATTGAAGAGATGGTCAACGCAGCAGGTGCGACCTCGGCCACAATAGGCTACAAGGGATATGCGCACGCGAGTTGTATTTCGATCAATCATGTTGTGTGCCATGGCATTCCGTCAGACAAAAAACTCAAGGACGGCGACATTCTGAATATCGATGTGACCGTTATTGTGGATGGCTGGTTCGGTGATACGTCGCGGATGTTTGTCGCTGGAAAGCTAGGGCGCAAGGCAGAGCGCTTGATCGATATGACTCATAAAGCTTTGTTCAAGGGAATTGAGGCCGTGAAGCCCGGTAATACTTTTGGCGATATCGGTCATGCAATCCAGAGTTTTGTTGAAGGTCATCGCATGAGCGTTGTTAGGGATTTCTGTGGCCATGGGCTTGGCACGGTCTTTCATGCGCCGCCGAATGTCCTTCATTATGGCCGAGCGGGGACTGGGCCTGTTTTGGAAGAGGGCATGTTCTTCACCATTGAACCCATGGTCAATCTTGGGCGCCCTGAAACCAAAGTCCTAGCGGATGACTGGACGGCTGTGACTCGCGACAAGAGCCTCAGCGCGCAGTTTGAACACTCGATTGGCGTGACGGCGACGGGCTGCGAGATATTCACTTTGTCACCGGCTGGGACATTTCATCCGACTTATTGATCAGCTCACTCTGAGCAAGGAAATCATGGTGCCGCCGTATTTACGCTGGTCTTCCAGGGTAAACCCTTGTGGCGCAAACACAGCGCTGCTTTCTTCCCAGACGATGAGCGCATCCGGTGCAAGCCAGCCTTGAGCGCGGGCTGAGGAGAGGGCTTTTTCACCGAGTGACTTTCCGTAGGGCGGATCTATAAACACTAGAGTACACGGTTTAGCCGCGGGTGGTAGGTTCGTGGCATTAGCCAAGAGAAGCTGAGCATCCTGACTGCGGCGGGCTTTTGCAAGGTTTTCGCGAATAAGCTTTTGGCCTGCGCGACCATTTTCTACATAGGTGACATGTGTTGCGCCGCGCGAGAGAGCTTCAAGGCCGAGTGCGCCAGTTCCTGCAAAAAGATCCAGCACGTGCGCGCCCTGAGGCTGGCCATGGTGCGAGAGTATATTAAAAAGGCTCTCACGCACACGGTCAGAGGTTGGGCGCAGATGCGCTTCCGTGTCGCCTTTGCCGACCTCTGCGAGTGTGAGCCCGCGGTGCTGTCCCGCAATAATCCTCACGCGGTCATCAGCGATTTCAGGTCGGTAACTGGGTTTGAAATCTCCTCTGGTTTGGGAGATTTGCCTGCCTCGATCAGCCGCTTGCCAATCATGTAGGCACGCGGATCGTTGGCTGCATCAACCGCAAGAAGGGTTTGCCCCTTGTAGTACCAAAACGACACAGCGCCCTCCTTGTCACCCTTGCGGGTGACAATGTGATCATAGCCCGTGTTCAGCCCTGCGATCTGGAGTTTGACATCGTATTGGTCAGACCAGAACCAAGGCTTGGCAATATAATTAACGTCTTTGCCCATCATGTTTTGCGCGACAACTTCGGCCTGATCAATCGCGTTTGGTACGCTTTCAAGACGGATGCGTGTGCCACGGTAGGGAGCTGAGGCGCAGTCGCCTGCGGCCCAGATATTCGGGTCTGAAGTGCGCCCTTGGGCGTCTGTCATGATGCCGTTATCAAGGGTAAGGCCTGCACTTTCGGCCAAGGCCGTGGCAGGTGCGATACCGACACCGATGATGACAAAATCAACCGCGAGCTGTGTGCCATCGGACAGTTCTGCAGCGGTAACACGGCCTTCGCCTGTGAGGTGCTTGAGGCCTGTGGCTTCCAATATTTTGACACCATGAGACGTGTGCAGCGCGCGGAAATAATCAGATGTTTCAGGTGAAGCGACGCGTTGTAAAATGCGGTCGGCCATTTCCACAAGGGTGACTTTGAGACCTTTTTTGGCTGCAACAGCAGCTGCTTCGAGGCCAATGTACCCACCCCCTACAATAAGAACATGGCGCCCAGCCTCAAACTCGGGGGCCATGGCGTCAACATCGGTAAGGCCGCGTACGACATAGACGCCGCCAAGGGCGCCACCGATCGCGGCGGGTAGGTGTCGCGGCGTGGAGCCCGTGGTCAGCGCGAGTTGGTCATACGCCAGCGTTTCGCCATTCACCGTGAGGGTCTTGTTGGCAGGATCGATGCTGTCGACATGTGCGCCAAGCCGCAAGGAAATGTTTTGATCAGTGTAAAAGCTTTCTGGGCGCAGATAGAGGCGGGAAAGCTCCATTTCGCCCATTAGGTAGGCTTTGGACAGCGGCGGTCGCTGATATGGTGGTGCAGTTTCCTCACCAATTAGGGTAATTTTCCCGTCAAAGCCTTCGGTGCGCAGTTTGGCCACGAGAGAGGCACCAGCCTGACCTGCTCCGACAACGATAATATGCGACATAAGACTGATCCTTCTGCTGGCCCTTGGCGTAGAGAACCCTATATGCTTTGCAGAAGAAAGCGCAAACAGGGAGATGCACAAAATGACGATTGCAGTTGGAGAGACACTGCCAGAGATGGCTGTTATGACACTGGGCGCTGATGGCCCTGCGCCGGTTGAGCTGAGCGAAAAGCTCAAGGGCCGCAAAGTTGTTATCTTTGCCGTTCCGGGAGCATTTACGCCGACATGTCACAGCGCGCATGTGCCAAGCTTTGTCCGCCAGAAAGACGCACTTATGGCCAAGGGTGTGGATGAGATCATATGTCTGTCGGTCAATGATCCATGGGTTATGAATGCCTGGGGTGAGGCCACTGGGGCTGCGGGTGAGGGTATTACGATGCTCGCGGATTCGTCAGGTGCATTTACAAAAGCGATTGGGATGGACTTTGATGCACCACCTGTCGGTTTCGTAAGCCGCTCAAAGCGCTATGCTTTGCTGGCTGAAGATGGTGTGGTGAAGGTGCTACACGCTGAGGAAAACCCTGGAACATGCGAAATCTCTGGTGGCGAAGCCATGCTCGCAGCGCTTTAAGCCGCCGCTTTAGAGACTATCAAACTTGCGGGCGAGCTTGGCATCCAGTGAGCTGAGGCCGCCCGCATCATGTGTTGTGAGGGTGACGGTGACGCGGTTGTACACATTGCTCCACTCGGGGTGATGATCCCATTTTTCCGACCAGAGCGCTGCTTGTGTCATCCATCCGAAGGCTTCGGCAAAATCTTTGAATTTGAACTCTTTGGTGATGGCGTCACGCGAGCCGTCATGTGCCCAGCCGTTTTTATATAGAGGCTCAAGCAGTTGTTCGCGGGCGGTTTCGCTGAGAACTTCGATCAATCTTGTTCCTCCTGAGTGGCGTTTCTAAACGGGCCGTAGCCTGTGAGAATTTCGATTTCTTCACCAATCGCACGGCGTTCGGCCTTGAGATATTGTTCTACGGCGCTTGAAAACCCTTCGTCTGCCAGCCAATGCAGCGAATGGCAGGCTTGCGGGAGATATCCACGTGCAAGCTTGTGCTCGCCTTGTGCGCCCGCTTCTACGCGGGGAAGGCCAAGGCCTATCGCGGCTTCGATTGCCTGATAGTAGCACAGCTCGAAATGCAGGCAGCGGTGATCTTCAACGCAGCCCCAATAGCGGCCAAAAAGCGCTTGCTCGCCGATAAAGTTCAGTGCGCCAGCGATGGGGCGGCCGTCACGCTCGGCCAAGACGAGGATCATATCATCGCGCATTGTCTCGTGTATGCGTTCAAAAAACGATCGGGTGAGGTAGGGCGTGCCCCATTTGCGCCGCCCGGTATCTTGGTAGAACTGCCAGAACGCGTCCCAATGATGTGGCTCTATCTCGTTTCCGGTGAGGCGGCGGATCTGGCCCCCAAAACCCTGCGCTTCGGCGCGTTCTTTGCGAATGTTTTTGCGTTTGCGAGAGGTGAGTGAGGCGAGAAAATCATCAAATTTTTCAAAGCTGTGGTTTTCCCAGTGAAACTGTTGCGTGGTGCGTGGCAGTAGCCCCATCTCTTTGCCAGCGATGGCCTCGGCCTCGGTACAAAAGGTGACATGTAAAGAGCTGACACCTTGCTCGCTGGCCAATTGCACTGCGCCCTGTACAAGCGCAGGCATGGCGCGGGCTTCGAAGCCTTCGCGCGTGAGAAAGCGGCGGCCCGTGGCAGGTGTGAAGGGCACGGCGATTTGAAATTTGGGGTAATACTGTCCGCCTGCGCGTGTGAAGGCATCTGCCCAATTGAAATCGAAGATATATTCGCCCTGAGAGTGTGATTTGCCATACATTGGCGCACAGCCGATGATCTGACCTCCTTGATGCGCGGTCAGGTAGAGCGCCTGCCAGCCTGTGCCTGGTCCGATAGAACCGCTTTCTTCCAAGGCGAGCAGGAAACGGTGGGTTGTAAACGGGTCAAGCGGGCGGGTGCCCAAAGCGCGCGCGCAGGCATCCCAGTCGCCTGACGGGATGTCGCGCAGCGTCGGGGTTAGCCTGATTTCGATCTGGGCGTCGCTGTCCATCATCTCTTTCATATTGCGGCGCAAGCGCGCGCTTTCAAGCAGGCAAATAGCCTTCGAACGTGACGTTATCTGCAACTCTGCGTGCGGCTTTCTCTTCGACCTCAGAGCGTATTGTCCAGCACAACACAGGCGTAGCTTCTGCCTTGAGGGTCAGCACCGAGGTGCTGCCAAGATCGCTTGCCTGATGGCTGATAAAGCTTGCGCCTGTGCGGGTGAAATCGGGAATTGGAACCAGCTCGGCAAGCCGCGCCTTAGGAATTGTTGGCCAATCTTCGGGCAGGTAATTACAGGTGGTTAGCCCCCGTGGCAGGTGTGGAGCGAGTTGAGCCAAGGCGGCTACGGAATGCGGGTTGAACGACATGAGGGCCACATCGCCGTGGTAGCCTTGCAGGGCTTGCACTGTTGCTGCTTCAAGCGTGCCAACATTGGGGCCCAGGGCGCCATCTTGATCTTTGATCTCGATAAGCAGCGGTACGCGCCCTGCAACTAGGGCCAGTGTTTCGGCGAGTGTAGGGATTCCTTCTTCGCCGCCTGTCAGTGCGATTTGCCCTAGTTCTGCAGCGGTGCGCATGGCAAGTGGGCCTGTCTCGGATGTAAGGCGCGCAAGATCATAGTCGTGAAAAACCATTGCGACACCATCTTGTGAGCACTGCAAGTCAAGCTCGATGCCATAGCCACGTTCAATCGCTGCACCAAAGGATGCGAGGCTGTTTTCGGGGACACCAGCACCCACGTCATGCAGCCCGCGATGTGCTATCGGGGCTGCTAAGAAGCTTTTTGGCAGGGGGCGTTTTTCCATTATTTGATCTCGAAAATACCCTCGATTTCAACCGCAACACCAAGAGGCAACGAGGCTGCGGACACAGCCGAGCGTGCATGGCGGCCAAGGTCACCCAAGGCTTCAACCATAAAGTCAGAAGCGCCATTGATGACTTTGGGTTGATCTGTGTAGTCTGACGTCGAGTTTACAAAGCCGACAAGCTTTACGACGCGCACGAGGCGATCCAGATCGCCGTCGCAGGCGGCCTTGAGTTGTGCGAGCAGGCTCAGCGCACAGGTGCGTGCGGCGCTGGCTCCCTCTTCTGTTGTCATATTCTCGCCGAGTTTGCCAAGGATCAGGCCGTCAGGGCCATTGGAGATCTGCCCAGAAACGTAGACGGTGTTTCCCGTTATGACAAAAGGCACGTAGTTTGCCGCAGGGGCGGGGGCATCGGGCAGGGTGATGCCCATGTCCGTTAGGCGGGTTTCAAGCTTGCTGCTCATCGCGGGTCTCCTTCTTGGCGAGTCGGCGCGAGGCTAGCCCGATTTGCGGCAGACTGATACGCCTAAATGCGGCTCTTACTCGCGGAAGGCTTGCTCGAAATAGTCCCAGAGCGGCTTGACAAGATAGTCCATCGGGCTGCGCTCTGATGTCAGAATGAACGCTTCAGCAGGCATGCCCGGGATAAGGACTGTTCCGTCTGGTAGCTTGGCGAGCTCACCCTGGTTTAGCGCAATCTCAGCTCGATAATAGGTGTTTCCAAGCGCTTCGTTGGTAAAGCTGTCGGCTGAGATACTTGCAACGATACCAAAGAGTTCAGGGGTGCGCCGTTGGTCAAGTGAGGAAAATCTCAAATTGACACTCTGTCCTGTGAAAATTTTGTCAATATGTATGGTTGGAACTTGAGCCGCAATTACCAAGGGGCGATCTTGTGGAACGATATAGAGAACAGGCTCTGCCGCCCGAATGACGGACCGTGGTGTGTTGACGGCTAGGCCGTAAACAATACCAGCTGTCGGAGCCTTGATGGAAAGTCGGGACAGGCGTTCGGCAAGTGAGTTGCGCCTCTCGAGCAGCTCCAATTCTTGCACGCGTAAGTTGCGCAACTGCGTTATGGCGTCTTCTCGGAGTGAACTGGTTAGCTTTAGACTTTCGATATCCAGTTCGGTTGTCTTACTTTCTGCCTGCGCCTTGCTTGCTCGTAACTCACCAATTTGACCAAGTAGGCGTGCTTCTTCACGACGCAAAGCAAGGACGCGGGAAGCCTGTGCAAGGCCGCGCGCCAGCAAATTGCGCTGTGCTTCCAATTCTTCACCAACCAGAGAGATTTGTAGCTCAAGTGCGTCTGTTTGGGCCATGATGCCACGCACTTGCTCGCCCAACTGATCACGTTGCTTTGCAAGTTGGTCACGCTGTTGCTGCAGATTTTCGCTGCGGGCTTCAAAGAGACGTGTCTGACCAGCCATCAAGTCAGCGACCTCTTTCATCTTTGGAGCCAGTTCGAG
>NZ_CBFHTG010000025.1:0-26773 GCF_965658795.1 Lentibacter sp.
ATCTGGATCATATGGTTTCTCCTGACCTATGGGGGGCCGATGCGTGGCCTAGTCCCCAGGGTTTCTAATGTTGGTAGGCTAGAAGCTTACGCTTCCAGAATTTCCCAACGCTTGGTTTTTGAACGGGGCGCGCATTCGACGATCCGTACCTGGTCACCTACGTTGTAGGCGTTCTTCTCATCGTGAGCCCGATACTTTTTGGACTTACGGATGGTCTTTTTCAGAACAGGGTGTGTGAAGCGACGCTCTACTGAAACCGTTACGGTTTGTTCGTTCTGGTTGCTTGTTACGACGCCTGTGAGGATACGCTTTGGCATAGCTCAGGCTCCCTTATTCTGCAGCCGCAGCAGCGGCTTTTTCGTTGAGGATTGTCAGCACGCGGGCTGTTGTCCGCTTAACCTGACGCACACGAGCTGTGTTTTCCATTTGGCCTGTGGCCGACTGGAAGCGCAGGTTAAAGCTTTCTTTCTTAAGGTTTTCGAGCTCTTCTTTGAGCTGGTCAACCGTCTTGTCACGCAAGTCTGATGCGTTCATGGTCTTTTCCTTTTCAACATCACTGGTAGGCCGCACGAGCGTGACCCTGATTCCAGTGGAGGTCATGGGTAGAAGTGCGCCGTATATGTGGCTTTCGCTCACTTGGCAACCCCTGTGACAGCCCTTTTTCAAAAGGGCCAAAGCCACATCGCCGAGTCGCCCGAACATGCCGTCTCTATACCTGCCGCCAGCTGTGCGCAAACCTACTGGCCCTCTGCCCGCCCCCGCGCTATCACTTTGCTATGTCAGATATAGAATCCCTCTTCGTGACCCGCCTTTACCGTGCCGCCCTTTCGGAGCTCGGCCCAAATGTTGACGCCGACGAGCTCGAAAGCTCCTGCTATGGCATTGCCGATGACGATGAGGCAGGTCAGGCCTGGTGCGAAGAAAACGGCTACCCCGGCTACACAAGCTATGCCTCGCTCACAGACCTTGGCTGGCGCTCGCCCGTCTTTGCCGATCTGATCAAGTCACTCGACCTCCATGTCGCGGCCTTTGCCAAGGCGCTTGAGCTGGATCTGGGCGAAGGCAAGCTCGAGCTGGAAGACCTCTGGATCAATATCCTGCCCGAAGGCGGGATGCATTCCTCACACATCCATCCCCATTCCGCCATCAGCGGCACGACATATGTGGCGATGCCTGACGGCGCGAGCGCACTCAAGCTCGAAGACCCCCGCTCTGCCCGTATGATGGCCGCGCCGCCCCGCCTCAAAACAGCGGGCCGCGATGCACAAACATTTGTCTACGCGGCGCCCAAAGTCGGCGATGTGCTGCTCTGGGAGAGCTGGCTGCGCCACGAAGTGCCGATGAACATGTCAGAAGATGACCGCATTTCTGTGAGCTTTAACTATAAGTGGGTTTAAGCCTTAAGATTTCGTTAACGCTTTATTAACGATTTGTCGCAAAATTTCCGATTTTCGCCACATTTGCCTGCCATTGTCAGATCAAAGAAGACAATCAGAGGCAATACCCATGATCACCCTAAAGCCAGCCGTGCTGTCCCTCGTCGCGTTTTCAACGCTGACAGCCTGTGGAGCCAGCAACGAAGTCGCCACGCGGGGCGACGCCGCGCCGCTGAATTTCGCCACCAGCTCTCCCGAGCTGCGCCTCATTGACGAGCAAGCCGAAACGCTACAGCAAATGTCGCGCGATTTGGTCCGCCGCTCTACTGGCAAAGGGGCTGCCATGGGGGCCGCCGTCGGCTGTGGCCTCGGGCTGATCTCGGCCAGCAATGCCAGCAAATGCGTCGCTGGCGCGGTTGCGGGAGGCGCTGTCGGCGCGGTTGTGGGCCACGGGCACGGCAAACGCAAAGTCGCCGCGCGGGTTGCAACCGTCTCCCAAGGGGATATGGCCCTCTCGCTGCGCAACGCCAATGCGACGTTGAGCGAAATCAAAACCTCCCTGCCAAGCCTTCTTGCCAAGCAAGATGCCGAGCTGAAAGCGCTCAAGCGCCAAAGAGCCGCCAATACGATCACCGAAGAGGCCTACACAGCCCGCCTTGACGAGATCCGGGCCACCCGCGCCAAGCTGGCCGATGCCCTGATGGACAGCGCCGACAAGGCCCGCACCTCGGCCGACAACCTCGGGCTTGCGGCCTCGCAGGGCCAATCCGGCCTCATGTGGCACATCGGCGCCGCCAAGCGCCTTGAAGAAGAGTCGATCTCGACCCGCTCGACGATCACCCTGCTCTGACCTTTGGGGTGGGCCCCAACCCACCTCACCGACCCAAACAGAAAAACCCCCGCCTGATTGCTCAGACGGGGGTTTCTTTTCTTTTGTAGGGTGGGTGTTAACCCACCACTATCTTACCAATCTTCGCGTACGACGACGCGTGATTTGATCGGAAGCTTCATGGCCGCAAGGCGCAGAGCTTCGCGTGCCACGTCTTCGTCGACACCGTCGATTTCAAACATCACACGGCCAGGCTTAACTTTGGCAGTCCAACGGTCTACCGAGCCTTTACCTTTACCCATACGAACTTCGATGGGCTTGGCTGTGACAGGCACATCTGGGAAGATGCGGATCCAGACACGGCCCTGACGCTTCATGTGACGCGTCATGGCACGACGTGCAGCTTCGATCTGGCGGGCTGTTACGCGCTCAGGCTCGAGAGCCTTAAGACCGTATGTCCCGAAGTTCAGATCAGAACCGCCCTTCGCAAGACCTTTAATCCGGCCTTTGTGCTGTTTGCGGAATTTGGTGCGCTTTGGTTGAAGCATATCTCAGCCCCCCTTAACGACGGCCGCCAGCACCACGAGGTGCAGGGCCATCTTGGAATTGTTGCGCGCGACGATCGTGAGCCTGTGGGTCGTGTTCCATGATCTCGCCTTTGAAGATCCAGACTTTGATGCCGATGATGCCGTAAGCTGTCATACCTTCAGCGTGAGCATAATCGATATCCGCACGCAGTGTGTGAAGCGGAACGCGGCCTTCGCGGTACCATTCGGTCCGCGCGATTTCCGCGCCGCCCAAACGACCAGCCACATTGACACGGATACCAAGGGCACCCATGCGCATTGCGTTCTGTACGCTGCGCTTCATAGCACGGCGGAAAGAGACACGACGCTCGAGTTGTTGGGCAATGCTCTCGGCAACGAGGGCAGCGTCCATCTCGGGCTTGCGCACTTCAACGATGTTGAGGTGAAGCTCGGAAGCTGTGAGGTTGGCAATCTTCTTGCGGAGCGTCTCGATGTCCGCGCCTTTTTTACCAATGATCACACCTGGGCGTGCTGTGTGGATCGTAACGCGGCACTTCTTGTGCGGACGCTCGATGATCACACGGGCGATGCCCGCTTGCTTGCACTCTTTGTTCACGAACTCACGGATCTTGATGTCTTCCAGAAGAAGGTCACCAAAGTCTTTTGTGTTCGCAAACCAGCGGCTGTCCCACGTACGGTTTACCTGAAGGCGCATGCCAATCGGATTTACTTTATTACCCATTATGCTTGCTCCTCTACCTGACGCACCTTGATGGTGAGCTCTGAATACGGCTTGATAATCTTACCAAAACGACCGCGAGCCCGTGGACGACCACGTTTCATCACAAGGTTTTTGCCCACATAGGCCTCAGCGACAACGAGCTCGTCAACGTCGAGGTTGTGGTTGTTTTCAGCATTGGCAATCGCCGACTGAAGACACTTCTTCACGTCTTCCGCGATCCGCTTTTTGGAGAAAGTCAGGTCCGTGAGGGCCTTGTCAACTTTCTTGCCGCGGATCATGGCGGCGACGAGGTTCAGTTTTTGCGGGCTTGTACGGAGCATGCGCAGTTTTGCCATTGCTTCGTTGTCGGCCACGCGGCGGGGATTTTTATCCTTGCTCATGGCTTACTTCCGCTTCGCTTTTTTGTCAGCAGCATGGCCATAATAGGTGCGCGTTGGTGAATACTCACCAAACTTCTGACCGATCATGTCTTCTGTGACGTTTACAGGAATGTGCTTCTGGCCGTTGTAGACGCCGAACGTGAGACCCACGAACTGCGGCAGAATGGTGCTGCGGCGCGACCAGATTTTGATGACTTCTTTACGACCGCTCTCGCGTGACGCTTCGGCTTTCTTAAGCACGTAAGCATCCACAAAGGGGCCTTTCCAAACAGAGCGTGACATATGTTACCGCCCCTTCTTCTTGGCGTGACGCGAGCGGATAATAAGCTTGCTTGACGCTTTGTTCTTGTTGCGAGTGCGAGCACCCTTCGTCGGCTTACCCCAAGGTGTCACCGGGTGACGACCACCTGATGTACGGCCTTCACCACCACCGTGTGGGTGATCGATCGGGTTCATAACAACACCACGAACAGACGGACGCTTGCCTTTGTGGCGCATACGGCCGGCTTTACCGAAGTTCTGGTTCGAGTTGTCAGGGTTTGACACAGCACCAACAGTCGCCATGCACTCCTGACGCACCATGCGAAGCTCGCCCGAGCTCAGACGGATCTGGGCATAGCCACCATCGCGGCCAACAAACTGTGCATATGTGCCGGCTGCGCGTGCAATCTGCCCGCCCTTGCCTGGCTTCATTTCGATGTTGTGAACAATCGTGCCGATCGGCATGCCCGAGAAGGGCATCGCGTTGCCTGGCTTGATGTCTGCTTTCGCAGACGCGATGATTTTGTCACCGATAGCCAAACGCTGAGGTGCAAGCACATAGGCCTGCTCACCGTCTTCATATTTTACGAGAGCGATAAACGCGGTGCGGTTCGGGTCATATTCGATCCGTTCAACCGTTGCGGCGATATCGAATTTGTTCCGCTTGAAATCTACGATGCGGTAAAGGCGCTTTGCCCCACCACCACGACGACGTGATGTAATTCGTCCGGTGTTGTTCCGGCCGCCCGATTTCGTCAGACCCTCGGTGAGGGCTTTGACGGGACGTCCTTTCCACAGCTCCGAACGGTCGATCAGCACCAACCCACGTTGGCCCGGCGTCGTCGGTTTATACGACTTGAGTGCCATGCTTTCTGTCTTCCGTTAAGCAAGGTCGGGTTGCCCCGACCGTATGTTTCGAGCATTTGTTTTGCTCGGTCTTTTAGGGCCCCGAAGGTCCCCAGCGAAAAATATAACGGGCCCCAGACGAATCTGAGGCCACGCGATCTGGCTCGTATAGTAGGGAAGCTTGGGGCTGTCTATAGGCGGGGCCTGTTTTATTGGGGTTTTATGCACGGCGAGCGCGCTGGCCCTAGGGCCCACCAGAAGCCGCGCGCTCGCTGGCCCGCGGGGTGGCGATCCAACATCTGTGACAAAGCACTTTATGCCAGCCAAACCACTCCCCAGACCAAACCGCGCGCACCCCTCAGCCCAATCGCTGCCCCGTGGAGGCGGGCCAGCGATTGCCCAGCGGCCTACGGCCTTGATTCCGCGCGTTTTAGCTCACTTGAGTGAAGACCAAACTAAAATCTTCCGCTGAAACAGAGCTGGTCCAAATTTCTACCTTGCCTCCGTATCGATCCATTATTTGGTCTAACTTTCCAGATTCCATTCGGACGCCGCAGTAAATCTTGGAAAGCTGAAGAGATGAAACTCGTCGATACCCAGCGGTATGGTCAGATGATTCAAGTATTCGCCACTCTCGTTCATAGGACCAATGTTCCGATTTAGTCAAAAAGAAGGCCTCAAATACAGAATTGAATAAGTTTTTATCAGCTTGTTTTTTGCTGCCCCTACTTGTGAACTCATACAAAGCATCAAAGCCAACACATGGACGTTTTGCTTGATAGCTTACTGGGAAAGCGATTGGCTCATCTGTTGAACTTCTTGATGAAAGTCGGAGCTCAAACTCCAAGCAAACACCAGTATGATTACCCGCGTAATTTCCCCACATCGGAATATTGTGAAGATCTTCGCTGAAACAAGCTAACTTCGTCTTATTAGGCAGCTCAAGAAAAGTCTTTTTGCTGATTTCTAGCTCAAGTTTAGCAATTTGAACCGAAGGCTTTGCTTTGCCGATGGACCGCCTAAACTGGCTCCGAGATAGCTTTCTTCCACCTAATTCGCTTGCTCGTTCACGCGAAATTATTGGTTTGTTTCGAAACCTTTGCTTAACAATCTTGTTTGCCTCACTCAAAGTTACTTCGGCCAAAACAGGTCGAAATTCAAATGGGTCGTTCTGTTTTTTTGCTTCACTGAGGAACAGGCGGTTTGAGGTTATTGCTTCGTCAAGCTCATCCCAAAAATAGCCTGAGTTAGCATTACGATAGCGGTAAAGGGAATCAGGTAAGTCTTTTGTCAGGAAGTCTGCCACGATCTTACCTTTTTCTTCGAACTCGATCACTTATTTAAGTCACGGCACGTATGACTTACGCATCGCCCACCCGCCTTCAACACCAAACCCACAGCGCTCCACCAGCACCGAGTGGGAACGCGCATTGCAAGCAATACGCTGCCTCCCACAGCCTATCAAAAGAACAGATTAACCATCCATCTTCAGCGCCGAAATAAACGCTTCCTGCGGGATATCCACTTTGCCGAACTGGCGCATTTTCTTCTTACCGGCTTTCTGCTTGTCCAAGAGCTTGCGCTTGCGTGAGGCGTCGCCGCCGTAGCACTTGGCGGTCACGTCTTTGCGCATCGCAGACAGCGTTTCGCGGGCAATCACCTTGCCGCCAATCGCCGCCTGAATCGGGATTTTGAACATATGGCGCGGGATCAGGTCTTTGAGCTTCTCCACCATCGCGCGTCCGCGCATGTCGGCGCGGTCACGGTGCACCATGGTGCTCAAGGCGTCTACAGGCTCGTCGTTGACCAGAATGGACATCTTCACAAGGTAATCCTCGCGGTAGCCCAGCATCTGGTAGTCAAAGCTCGCGTAGCCTTTGGTCACGCTCTTCAGGCGGTCATAAAAGTCAAACACCACCTCGTTGAGCGGCAAGTCATAGACAACCATCGCGCGGCTGCCCGCATAGGTCAGGTCTTCCTGAATACCGCGGCGGTCCTGACAGAGCTTGAGCACATCGCCAAGGTACTCGTCGGGCACCAGAATGGTCGCTTTGATGCGCGGCTCTTCAAGGTGATCCACCACAGACAAGTCAGGCATATCTGCTGGGTTGTGCAGCTCCAGCATCGTGCCGT
Source organism: Lentibacter sp. (assembly GCF_965658795.1). Lineage (NCBI taxonomy): Bacteria > Pseudomonadati > Pseudomonadota > Alphaproteobacteria > Rhodobacterales > Roseobacteraceae > Lentibacter > Lentibacter sp. Next base: position 7,095 of record NZ_CBFHTG010000025.1, read on the forward strand.
CTTTGAGGTAAACATGGTAAATCACGCTCGGCGCGGTCGTGATCAGCTCGATGTCATACTCGCGCTCGATACGGTCGCGGATCACCTCAAGGTGCAGCAGCCCGAGAAAGCCGCAGCGAAAGCCAAAGCCCAGCGCCGCAGATGTTTCCATCTCGTAGCTAAAGCTCGCATCATTGAGCGCCAGCTTTTCAATCGCATCGCGCAGGTCTTCAAACTCGGCTGAATCCACAGGGAAGAGACCACAGAAAACCACAGGCACAGAAGGCTTAAAGCCGGGCAGCGCTTTGTCTGTGGGGCGCTTGTCGTGGGTGATCGTGTCGCCCACCTTGGTGTCGCGCACCTGTTTGATCGAGGCCGTCAGAAAGCCGATCTCCCCTGGCCCAAGCTCGGCCACAGGGTCCATAGCAGGGCGAAACACGCCAATACGGTCGACATGGTGCTTTGAGCCGTTCTGCATCATCGTGATGGTGTCGCCCTTCTTGAGCACCCCATCCATAATCCGCACAAGAACAATCACGCCAAGGTAGCTGTCATACCAGCTGTCCACGAGCATGGCCTTGAGCGGCGCGTCGCGGTCCCCTTTGGGCGCAGGCAAAAGGCTCACCACGGCCTCAAGCGTCTCTTTGATGCCAACACCTGTCTTGGCCGAAACCCTGATCGCGCCAGAGGCGTCAATCCCGATCACATCTTCGATCTGCTCGGCCACACGGTCACATTCGCTCGCGGGCAAGTCGATCTTGTTGAGCACAGGGACAATCTCGTGATCCGCGTCAATCGCCTGATAGACGTTTGCCAGCGTCTGGGCCTCAACACCTTGGGTAGAGTCCACAACCAGCAAAGAGCCCTCAACCGCACGCATCGAGCGGGAGACCTCATAGGCAAAGTCGACATGGCCGGGCGTGTCGATCAGGTTGAGAACATAGTTCTCCCCGTTCTGCGCCGTATACTCGATCCGCACCGTATTGGCCTTGATGGTAATCCCGCGCTCCCGCTCGATATCCATGGCATCAAGCATCTGCTCCTTCATATCCCGAAGAGCGACTGTATTCGTCTCCTGAATAAGCCGGTCAGCCAGCGTGGATTTCCCGTGGTCAATATGCGCCACGATCGAAAAATTGCGTATGTGAGCTAGGTCTGTCATGGATTGGGATATGATGTGGATTTAGGGTTTGGTCAAGGTGGGTTGTGAACTCATACCCAAGCATTGTCTCGCGCATAACTGACCAGTTCCAACACCATTGCCTCAACATCCGAAATGACTTTCTTACGGCTTTTAAATGTTCGTACACCGTGCCGTGAGACCATAAGCTTCACTCCTTTGGGAGGTAGTTTTTGCCCCTCCACATAGTACTCAGGTTCACGCAAAAAGGCGTCAACAGTGAGCAAGCTACTGACACCGCGCCCAGGCCAATCAATGCAGATACTAGCGTCGGCCAAAGGCTGACCTCCAAGCACCTTCGCAAGCCACGCAACAGTTGCTTTCGCACCTTTGTTTTCAGGTAATGGAATATCGAGCCCTGCAGTCATTCGGCAAGCACGCAAATCTAGCAAAACTTCAGCCGTCAGCTTTTGGGCTTTGAAGTGATAGTGCGCCGACATCGTGTAATCATCCGCTAACATCTGTCTATCGACCTTGGTGCGTGCTGCATCATCCGCCCGCACGCCAGCAACATGCCTAAGCTCAACCTCTACACCTGAAAAGTGAATCAACTTAGAGCATAAATCACGCCGTTCCTGCTGCCAGCCGTAAACTACTTCAGTCAGCCCTTTCACATTTGCGTTGAAGCCTAGAGTTGTTGATGCCGCCTCAACAAAGGCAGGCCAGACCTCTGGCATTGCATCATAAGTCGCCACACCAGAACGTTCGTCCCAAAAAAAATCGAGACATTCTTTAACAAGCGCCAGCTCAACCGCTTCCAGTCCACCGTGGACGCGTAACATCTCCAAACTAGTCCTGATGTCTGCCCAAGCAAAATGAAACACGTTTGTGTTGCGAGTTTTCTTCGCATCCAAGTGATAGGGCGGCGAGTCTGGTGTTCGGGCAAACTCATTGGAAATCGTGATGACGGCTCCAACACCCGTCTGTTTAGCCAAGTCTAAGTAGCTATGAATCTGGTCAGATCGGATTGCATTTTTTTCAGCCTTTGCCTCAACAAAGGCCGCCCACTGCGCTTTTCCACGAGTGCAGACAATCAAGCCATCAGGCCTAACGTCCGAAACCATCGAACTCTTGAACGAAACTTCCATCGCGCTTTGAAACGAACAGCTTCTACCGCTGTTATAGCCGCAATTTTTCAAAATAGTTTCTCGCGCACTTACCGACATTCCGAGCAAGGCCAAGAAAACCGACAGAAGCTTTCGCTCAGGCTGTTTGGAGTTTGGAATGAGCCTTGGAGTGTTCGGATTATTCGCAAAAGGCTCAAGGTACTTCATGGGTAAATCCTACTACTCAACAAACCACAAGACTGCTTCAAATCGCCCAACACAGTCAACCAATAGTTGAAAGCTGTAAATGACTTCCAACTCAGCGCCCTTTTTACCAATAATGCCCAAACCCGACACCTCCAACCACAACACCGCCCACGGGCAATTTGGCGCAGCAAAAGCGCGGTTTGATCACGGAGATGTCATTGAAAATCTACGCCACTTCGGCCATTATAGCAGAAACGCGGGCGCAAATGCCCCAATGAGAGCAGTCCCTATGACCAAGTTTTTTGCCCTGGCTTCCCTTGTCCTTCTCGTCGGTTGCGGCGGCGGGGGCTACAAAGCCGCCGAGCGCTATACATCCGCCGCGCCAAGTTCGGCCTCGGGCCCTATTTCGCGCGCCTGTCTTGCGTCTGACCGTAAGGCGCGCTCGCGCCAGCTCTGCGGCTGTATTCAGGCGGTGGCCGATATGTCCCTGTCAGGGCGCGACCAGTCGCTCGCAGCGTCGTTCTACCGTGACCCGCAAAAAGCCCAGGACATTCGCCAGTCAGACAACCCGATGCACGAGCGTTTCTGGAAGAAATACCGCGAATACGCGAACACATCCGAGCAAATCTGCGGCTAACTCAGCCTGTCGCCAGCTTCAGCTTGGGCCTCAGCGCCTCAAGCCTGATGTCTGCCGCGCGGGCGTGGCCCTCCATACCTTCGTGGCGCGAGATATTCGCGGTCACCCGTGCAAGGTCGGGCAAAGCCTCGTCTTCGACACGTTGCCACGTCACGGTCTTGAGAAACTTGTGTACCGATAGCCCCCCCGTGTAGCGCGCCGCGCCAGAGGTGGGCAGCGTATGGTTCGGCCCAGCGGCCTTGTCGCCAAAGCTCACAGTCGTCTCCGCGCCCAAGAAGAGCGAGCCATAAGACGTGAGCGCAGCGCGCCACCACCCCAGATCCGCGGCCTGAACATGCAAATGCTCGGGGCCATAGGTGTTGGACACCTCCGCCATCTCGTCACGCGTATCACAGACAATCACTTCGCCAAGATCCCGCCATGCGGCCAGCGCCGCCGCACAGTTTACCTCTGGCAGCTCGGCGGCAAGCTCGGGCACAAGCGCCATCACCCGCCGCGCCAGCGCAGCACTGTCTGTCACCAGCCACACGGGCGAGTTGTGCCCGTGCTCGGCCTGCGAGACCAAATCCCATGCGACCGTCACAGCATCTGCGGCTCTATCAGCAATCACCATGCTGTCGGTCGGCCCGGCAAACATATCGATGCCCACAGGGCCAAACATCTGCCGCTTGGCCTCGGCCACATAGGCGTTGCCCGGCCCGATCAGGATATCGGCAGGTCTGGCCCCGAAAAGCCCCCCCGCCATAGCGGCAATCCCCTGCACACCGCCCATCGCCAGAATACGATCCGCGCCTGCAAGCTGCATGGCGTAGAGAATGGCGGGGTGAATGCCTTGGTCAGGCTTGGGCGGCGAGCACGCAGTGATATGCCCGACCCCCGCCACCTTCGCGGTGGTAATCGTCATCAAAGCGCTGGCGATATGCGCATAGCGCCCGCCGGGCACATAGGCCCCCGCCGCACTCAGCGGGATCAGCTTTTGCCCCGCATACAGCCCGGGGCGAAGCTCTATTTCCATCTCACTCACCGTAGCCAGCTGGGCCTCGGCAAAACGGCGAATGTTGTCATGCGCCCAGGCGATATCGTCTTTAAGCGCCTGCGGCACCAGACGCACAGCCGCCGCAACGGCCTCTTCACCCACCACAACATCGCCATCCCAGCCATCCAGCCGCGTGGCATAGTCGCGCGCGGCCTCTTCGCCGCCCGCCTTAATGCGCGCCAACATGACAGAAACTGTATCCGCCACATCAGCGCCCGCTTGGGCCTCGGCCTGTTTGTCGGCAGATTTGAGATAGGTGATGGCCATGCGCGTGCTCCCGTTCAGAGCCCCAGTTCAGCGCGCGAAACCAGCCCAAATCAAGAGCCCACGCACCGCAAAAGGCCAAAGCCACACCCATTTTTCGCGCGGCCAAAAGCCGTGTTCAATCTTTCCGAAAGCGCGGCCTAGCCGCCCAACTGCGCAAGCGCCTCGGCCGCTGCTGCCGAAGGCGTGATCTCGCCAGCCTCAACCTGCTCTGCAAGCGCATCCATGACCGCACGCATATCGCCCGTCTGCAAGCGCGCCAAAAGCCCTTGGCGCACATCTTCTGCAAACCAGTGCCGCGCTTGCCGCGCGCGCGTGCCGTCAAAATGCCCGTTGGCGCGCCGCCAGTCAGACAGCTCACACATCGCCTCCCAAGCCACGGCAAGCCCCTGCTCTTCCAGCGCCGACACCGTCATGGCCTTGGGAAAGCCCTCAGGGTCTTGCGCGCGCTTTCTCAGCAAGCGCAGCGCGCCAGCATAATCGGCACAGGTGCGCGTGGCAGCTGGCTTGAGGTCGCCATCGGCCTTGTTCACCAAGATGATATCCGCCATCTCCATGATGCCCCGCTTCACCCCTTGCAGCTCATCGCCCCCCGCAGGCGCCAGAAGCAGGATGAAGAGATCAGACATTTCCGCCACAACGGTCTCTGACTGCCCCACACCCACGGTCTCGATCAGGATCACATCAAAGCCCGCCGCCTCACACAAAGCGACAGCCTCACGCGTGCGCCGCGCCACACCGCCCAGTTGGGTCTGGCTCGGCGAGGGCCGAATAAAGGCGTTCTTTTCGCGGGTGAGAAACTCCATCCGCGTCTTGTCACCCAGAATAGAGCCGCCCGAGCGCGCCGAACTCGGGTCAACCGCCAGCACAGCCACCCGCAGCCCCGCCTTCACCAGCATAAGGCCAAAGCTCTCGATAAACGTCGACTTGCCCACACCGGGTGTACCAGACAGGCCAATCCGCAGCGCTTGCCGCTCAGCGCCCTTCAAGCGCTCCAGAAGCGCCCGCGCCTGTTGGCGGTGGTCTTCACGGCCGCTTTCCACAAGCGTGATGGCCCGTGCAAGGGCGCGTCTGTCCCCGTCCAAAATATTCTGTGCAACAACTTCAATATCCATGGCCAAAGATATGCCCTCTTTGCCGCTTGATTGTCCAGCCCGCGCCATGCTCTCTAGGCCCATGTCCGAGCTCCCCATCCATGACGCGCTGCCCGCGCTGCTGACCGCGTTCAAAAGCGGCACCCGCGCTGTGCTTCAGGCACCACCGGGGGCAGGCAAAACCACAGCTGTGCCGCTCGCGCTGTTGCAATCGGGCCTTGTGGCAGGTCGCATCCTCATGCTCGAGCCCCGCCGCCTCGCCGCGCGCTCTGCCGCCGAATACATGGCCAGCACTCTGGGCGAAGCGGTCGGTGCAACCGTCGGCTACCGCATCCGCGGCGAAAGCAAGACAAGCCCGCACACCCGCATCGAAGTGGTGACCGAAGGCATCCTTACCCGCATGTTGCAATCCGACCCCGAGCTTGCAGGCATCGGGATGGTGATCTTTGACGAGTTCCACGAACGCTCGCTCAATGCCGATCTCGGCCTCGCCCTCTGCCTTGAAATCTGCGACGCCCTGCGCGACGACCTCAAGCTCCTGGTCATGTCCGCCACGCTTGACGCAGCCCCCGTGGCCGCGCTCATGGGCAAGGCCCCCGTCATCACATCCGAGGGCCGCAGCTTCCCCGTCGAAACACGCTGGCTCGACAAGCCCCTGCCCAAAGGCACACGCCTGCCCGAAGCCATGGCCGAAAAAGCCCTCGCTGTGCTGCCCGAAACCACAGGGGGCCTGCTCGCCTTCCTGCCGGGTGAGGGTGAAATCCGCCGCGCCGCCGCGCTACTGGAACAGCGCGTGCCAGAGGGCGTCAGCGTGCACATGCTCTTTGGTGCTCTTCCCTTCAAAGACCAGCAAGCCGCCATCCGCCCCGCCACCAAAGGCCGCAAGATCGTGCTGGCAACCTCCATCGCCGAAACCTCGCTCACCATTCAGGATGTCCGCGTGGTGCTCGATGCAGGCCTCGCCCGTCGTGCGCGCTATGATGCCGGCTCTGGCCTCTCACGCCTTGTCACAGAAAAAGCCAGCCGCGCCGAAGCCACCCAGCGCCAAGGCCGTGCTGGCCGTGTCGCCGAGGGCCTTTGCTACCGCCTCTGGACAAAAGGCGAAGACGGCGCGCTGCCGGCCTTTGCACCCGCCGAAATAGAGGTCGCCGACCTTGCCCCCTTCGCGCTGGAGCTGGCCCTCTGGGGCAGCGCCGACCTGCCTCTGCTCACGCCTGCCCCCGAAGGCACATTGGCCGAGGCGCAGAGCCTCTTGCAAGCGCTCGGCGCGCTGGATCACGAGATGCGCATCACGCCCCATGGCCGCGCGCTGGCCGCCCTGCCCGTGCATCCGCGCCTTGGCCATATGCTCACGCTTGCAGGCAAACCCGCCGCCGATCTGGCCGCCCTCCTGTCAGAGCGCGACATCCTCAAAGGCGCGCCTGCCGATCTGTCTCTCCGCCTCAAGGCGCTCAATAGCCCCCGCGATGTGCCCCAACAGGTCAACCATGCGGCGCTTGCACAGGTGCGCACCGAGGCCAAGCGCCTCGCTCGCGTGGCACCCGCCGCGCCCCAAGCCATGTCAGCGGCACAAATGGCCGCCCTCGCCTACCCCGACCGTGTCGCGCTGCGCCGCACAGGCGATGCGCCCCGCTACCTCACCACAGGGGGCAAAGGCACCTATCTGGCCGAAGATGACAGCCTCGCCGCCGCGCGCCTTCTCGTGATCACCGACACAGACGGCCACCCCCGCGAAGCCCGCATCCGCGCCGCCCTCCAGATCAGCGAAGCCGAGCTGCGCGAGATCTTTGCCACCGAAATCACGTGGCAAACAAGCTGTGACTGGTCGCGCCGCGAGCGCCGTGTGCTGGCGCGCGAAGACGAGCGCTTGGGCCAGATCGCCCTGCAAAGCCGCCTCTGGAAGGAAGCCCCGCCCGAGGCCATCGCCGCCGCCATGTGCGCAGGCATCCGCGAGCTGGGCCTGCGCCCCTCGCCCGCAGCCGAGCGCCTGCGCGCGCGCGTGGCGCTGCTGGCCGCGGCTGGCCATGAGATGCCCGATATGTCCGACGAGGCGCTGCTTCCCACGCTGGAAGACTGGCTTGCGCCCTACCTCACCGGCATCAAAACCGATGGCCAGTGGAAGGGCTTTGACATCCACGATGCCCTGCAAGCCCTTCTGACCTACCCGCAAAGCCAAGCGCTCGCCCTGCACGCGCCAGCACATTTCACCACGCCACTGGGCCGCAACATCCCGATTGATTACGCAGGCGAGCACCCCGAAATCTCGCTTCGCATTCAAGAGATGTTCGGCCAGCGCAGCCACCCGCAGGTGGCGGGCAAGCCCCTGCGGGTCACGCTCTTGTCGCCCGCCCAGCGCCCGGTGCAAACCACCATGGATATCCCCGCCTTCTGGGACACCTCCTACAGCGACGTGCGCAAGGATATGCGTGGCCGCTACCCGCGCCACCCGTGGCCAGAAGACCCTCGCGAAGCCGACCCGACCTTGCGCACAAAACGCCGCTCCTGAGCGCCCCCTTTGCAATTGCGGCATGAACGCGCTATATACGTGTTAATCAATAAATATAAAAATACGGCAGATAGTCAGGCCACCATGAACAACCCATTTAAGAAAGCTTGGGAAGAACTCCTAGGCCCGTTGCTGCGCCGTCCCAAACGGCTACAGGTCGCCGCGCTCTGCTACAAGCAGGCCAAGGGCAGCGATGCCAAAGAAATCCTCCTTGTCACCTCGCGCGACACGGGCCGCTGGATCATCCCCAAGGGCTGGCCGATTGATGGCAAAAACGCCCCCGAAGCCGCTCTGCAAGAAGCATGGGAAGAGGCTGGCGTGCGCAAAGGCACCGCAGGCAAAGCGCTTGGGCACTACAACTACGACAAAGAGCTTAAAAACGGCCTCCCCGTCGCGGTAGAGACTTTGGTGTTCCCCGTGCAGGTCAGCGAAATGAAAGACGACTACCCCGAGGCCGCCCAGCGCAGCCGCAAATGGGTCAGCCCGTCCGAGGCCGCCAATATGGTGCGCGAACCCCAGCTTCAGGACATGCTGCGCAATTTGTAACAGTTTTGTATCAGTTTTATGACAAATTGATTGAAATGAGCGCCAACCTTCTCTAACCGACCTCCAACGCCAAAGGGGGCCCCAATGAGCGACTTCAACAAACACGACGCAGACCACCTCGAAACACTCGACCGCGACCTGCACCGCCTGTCCTATCTTGAAAACGCCACCCAGTATGTCTCCCGCCCCATGGTCGGGCCGGGCATCGCGCTGGCTTTCATGGTGCTCGCGGGCCTTTCGGCAGCCATCTTCTTCGGCTTTGAGCCGCAGAATTATGTGGTCATCCTCGCCGCTGTCTTCGGGGCCTATATGGCGCTCAACATCGGGGCAAACGATGTCGCCAACAACATGGGCCCGGCTGTCGGTGCCAATGCGCTCAGCCTCGGCGGGGCCATTGCCATCGCCGTTGTCTTTGAAAGCGCAGGCGCGCTTCTGGCGGGCGGTGATGTGGTCTCCACCATCTCCAAAGGCATTATTGCGCCCTCGACCATGGCCTCGGCCTCGGTGTTTATCTGGGCGATGATGGCGGCGCTTATCTCTGCGGCTCTCTGGGTCAACCTTGCCACATGGGTTGGCGCGCCCGTCTCCACAACCCACTCTGTTGTTGGCGGCGTTATGGGCGCTGGCATTGCCGCGGCGGGCTTTGGCGCGGTCAACTGGCCCACCATGAGCGCCATCGCAGCCAGCTGGGTGATCTCTCCCATGCTCGGCGGCCTCATCGCCGCCGCCTTCCTCGCGCTCATCAAATCCCGTGTCATCTATCAGGAAGACAAGATCGCCGCCGCCCGCAAATGGGTGCCCATTCTCGTTGGCATCATGGCAGGCGCCTTTGCGTCCTACCTTGCCCTCAAGGGCCTCAAGCGGGTTATGAAAATCGACCTGCCAACAGCTCTGCTCATCGGCCTCGCGCTTGGTGTCCTCGCCTGGATCATGACAATCCCGCTCATCCGCCGTCAGGCCGAAGGGCTGGAAAACCGCAACAAGTCGCTCAAGGTGCTCTTTGGCATCCCCCTGGTGATCTCTGCGGCACTGCTCAGCTTTGCCCATGGGGCCAATGATGTGGCCAATGCCGTTGGCCCGCTCGCCGCCATCGTCCACGCCGCCGAGTTCGGCAGCTTTGCCGATAAAGTCGCCATCCCGATGTGGGTGATGATCATCGGCGCCTTCGGGATCAGCTTCGGCCTCTTCCTCTTCGGCCCCAAGCTCATCCGCATGGTCGGCAGCCAGATCACCAAGCTCAACCCGATGCGCGCCTATTGCGTATCGCTATCCGCCGCCATCACCGTGATCGTGGCCAGCTGGCTGGGCCTGCCTGTCTCCTCCACCCATATCGCTGTTGGCGCTGTCTTCGGTGTTGGCTTCTACCGCGAGTGGGACGCGGCCCGCCGTATGCGCGCCAGCTCCGAAACCTTGCCAGAAGAGCGCCGCATCGCACCAGAAGAGCGCCGCCGCCGCAAGCTCGTACGCCGCAGCCACTTCATGACAATCATCGCGGCATGGGTCATCACAGTGCCCGCCGCCGCCATCATGTCAGGGCTGATCTTCTACATCCTGAATGCGGTCGTAAACTAAACAAACGCGCGCGCCGTGGCTTCAACACCACCGCGCGCTCTTTCTTTTTGCCCGAAATATCCCAGGGGGTCTGGGGGACTGGTCCCCCAGTTAAATCTGCGGTCTGGGGGACTAGTCCCCCAGCTTTGCCTCTGGTCTGGGGGACCAGTCCCCCAGCGTTAAACCCTACGCGCCGTCAGGCGCACAATCGGATCAGACGCCCAAACACCACCGCACAATCGCTTTTTGCGCATGCAGGCGGTTCTCGGCCTCATCAAAAATCACCGAGTTCGGCCCGTCCATCACAGCACTTGTCGCCTCGTCTTCGCGGTGCGCAGGCAGGCAGTGCATAAACAGCGCATCAGGCTTGGCGTGGCTCATCAGCTCCTGGTTCACCTGATAGGGTCGCAGCATATTGTGACGGCGCTCTTTCGTGCTCTGCCCGTCATGCATGCTCACCCAAGTGTCCGTCACAACAAGGTCAGCCCCCTCTACAGCCTTCTTCGCATCCCGCTCGATGCTCACGCTCACACCCGCGTTGCGCGCCAACCCGATGAACTCGTCTTCCGGGTCAAGCTGGCTTGGCCCTGCAAAAACCATATCAAAGCCAAACTGCGCTGCCGCGTGCAAAAAGCTCGCGCAAACATTGTTGCCATCACCACACCAGACAACCTTCTTACCCTTGATCGAGCCGCGATGCTCCTCATAGGTCAGCACATCCGCCATGATCTGGCAGGGATGGGTGCGGTCGGTCAGCCCATTGATCACAGGCACAGTCGCGTGCTCTGCCATCTCCAGCAAAACGCTCTCGTCAAACGTGCGGATCATGATCAGGTCAACATAGCGGCTCATCACTTTGGCTGTGTCCGCAATCGTCTCGCCATGGCCAAGCTGCATCTCGCTACCTGTGAGCAGCATGGTCTGCCCGCCCATCTGGCGCACACCTGCATCAAAGCTCACCCGCGTGCGCGTTGACGGCTTCTCGAAAATCAGGGCAACCATCTGCCCGTCCAGCGGGCGCTCGTCATCCAGCGCCCCTTTGGGGCGTCCGGCGCGCGCGGTTTTCATCGCCGCAGCCTGGTCGATAATACCGCGCAAATCGTCTTTGCTTGTCTTATGAATGTCTAGAAAATGGCTCATGCCTTAAGTCCTTCGCTTATCGCGCTTGCGGCTTTGTCCAGCCGTGCAACCGCCTCTGAAATATCGCTCTCGGTGATGTTGAGCGCAGGCAAAAGCCGCACCACATTGTCTGCCGCAGGCACTGTGATCACCTCGGCCTCATAGCCCGCCTTCACCACATCTACAGGCGCAACCTTGCACTTCAGACCCAGCATAAGCCCGGATCCGCGCACCCCCTCAAACACATCGGGATGCGCCGCCACCAGCCCTTCAAGCTTTTGGCGCAAGCCACCCGCGCGGGTGTTGACCTCGGCCAAAAAGTCAGGCTCCGAAACAATCTCCATCACCTTCAGACCCACAGCACAGCCCAAAGGGTTGCCCCCGTAAGTGCTGCCGTGGGTGCCTGCCACCATGCCGCTGGCCGCGTCTTCTTTCGCCAGCACCGCGCCAAGCGGGAACCCCCCGCCAATGCCTTTGGCCACCATCATGATATCAGGTTCGACATTGGCCCACTCATGGGCAAAAAGCTTGCCCGTGCGCCCCACGCCACATTGCACCTCATCCAGAATAAGCAGCGCGCCCACGTCGTCGCAAAGGTCGCGCAGCCCCTTCAGGCACTGGTCTGGCAACGGGCGAATACCGCCCTCGCCCTGCACAGGCTCAACCATAATCGCGGCTGTCTTGTCAGTCACGGCAGCGCGCAGCGCGTCGTGATCGCCCCATGGCAGATGCGTGAAGCCACCCAGCAAAGGCCCGAAACCCTTTGTCATCTTTTCGCTGCCCGCCGCCGCGATACCCGCTGACGAGCGGCCATGAAACGAGCCTTCAAAGGTGATGATCTCGACACGCTCGGGCTGGCCTTTGTCATACCAGTATTTGCGCGCCATCTTCACAGCCAGCTCGCAGGCCTCTGTGCCCGAGTTGGTGAAAAACACGCTATCGGCAAATGTCTGCTCCACCAGCTTGTCCGCCAAAGCCTGCTGCTGGGGGATTTCGTACAAGTTGGACACATGCCAAAGCTTGCCCGCCTGCTCGGTGAGCGCCGCCACAAGCGCGGGGTGCGCGTGGCCCAAAGCGTTCACAGCAATACCTGCGCCAAGGTCGATAAAGCGTCGCCCGTCCGCTTCCTCAAGCCAGCTGCCTTCGCCTTTGACAAAGTTCAACGGCGCACGGTTGTAGGTTGGCAATACAGAAGGGATCATAGACCTGTCCTTTATAAGAAGCCCGATAAGTGCCGAAGCAGGCGGGCATAGTCAACATTTGGGAAGAAAAGAGCGCATTATGGCTGCGCCCAAAGCCGTGCATCCGTCGAGCTTAGGCTCGTCGGCGTCGTGAGAAGAAAGAGATCACAGCGTTGCACATGGCGCTTTCCTAGCAGCCAGCTTGCCGCAAGGGAAGCAGAAACCGCTTGCCACGGCGCAACCGTCCACTATCGCTTGCGCCATGAACACACTCACCCGTCCCAACGCGCGGCTTGCCGTTTTGCTCATGCTGGCAGCGACCTTCTTTATCGCCAGCTCCACGCTCATGGCCAAGCTCGCCTCCGATCCGCGCTTTGGCACACCGCTGCACCCCTTGCAGATCAGCCATGGCCGCTTTTTCTTTGCCTTTCTGCTCATCTCCTCGGTGGTGCTGGCGCGCCGCCAGCGCATCGTCGCGCCCGCGCTCAAGCTGCACGCCGCGCGCTCCTTTCTCGGCTGGAGCGGCGTGACCCTCATGTTCACCGCTGTGGCGTTCATTCCCATGGCCGATGCCACCGCGATCAGCTTTCTCAACCCCGTGTTTGCCATGGTTTTTGCCATCCCGCTTCTGGGCGAACGTGTCGGCCCGATCCGCTGGAGCGCGGCAGGCATTGCCTTCTTGGGGGCGCTGATCCTCTTGCGCCCCTCGCCTGCCAGCTTCGAGTTCGGGGCGCTCTTTGCGCTTGGAGCTGCGCTTTTCATGGGGCTTGAGGTTATTCTCATCAAACAGCTCTCAGGCCGCGAAGCGCCGCTTCAGATCCTGTTTGTGAACAACGCCATCGGCCTCACCATCGCAAGCCTCGCCGTTCTGCCCGTGTGGGCCATGCCCACGCCCGCACAATGGCTCGTGCTTGCAGGCGTCGGCTCGGCCATGGCCTGCGCACAATTCTTCTTTGTCAGCGCTATGGCACGGGCCGAGGCCAGCTATGTCGCGCCCTTTGCCTTCACCACGCTGATCTTCGCGGCGGCCTATGACGCGGCCCTGTTTTCCACATGGCCAGATGCCATCACAGCCCTCGGCGCACTCGTTATTCTGTCAGGTGCAGGCCTCTTGGCGTGGCGCGAAAGCCAACTCAAGGCATCTCCATTGCCCCTGAAGTGATTCTGCACCTTGTATCTACGCTCACGATGCTTAGTATAGGGCGCTGATCCGAGTTCTGGCCCGCCCTCGTGCGCGCGGCCCTCCAACCTCAAGGAAATCGCATGTCCTGGACAGACGACCGCGTCGAAATACTGAAAAAAATGTGGGGCGAAGGCCAGTCGGCAAGCCAAATCGCCAAAGAGCTTGGCGGTGTCACACGCAATGCGGTGATCGGCAAGGTTCACCGCCTCGGCCTGTCCAACCGCACCACAACAGGTGCTGCGGCCAAAGCAGAGGCCAAGCCAAGCACAGCTGCGCCCAAAAAGCCGTCCAAGCCCAAGGCAGCCCCCGCGGCTCCCAAGCCCAAGGCAGAAGAGCCAGCCCCCGTCGAGGCCGCGACACCCGCGCCCGAAGCCGAGGTAAAGCCCTTCCCGAAAAGTGCGGCCCGCCGCGCCATCATTCCGGCTGGCCAGCCGCTTCCGCCCCAGCCCTCCAACAACGAGATCAGCGCCGAGGCTCTCGCCAAGGTCAGCGAAGTCGAGAAAAAGGCCAAGCGCCTCACGCTCATGGAGCTGACAGAGCGCACATGCAAATGGCCCGTGGGTGACCCCGCAACAGACGACTTCTGGTTCTGCGGCCTACCCACCAAGACAGGCAAGCCCTACTGTGAAGCCCACGTTGGCGTCGCCTTCCAGCCGATGTCCTCGCGCCGCGACCGCAAGCGCTAAGACGCCCCCGCGCGTCTCACAGCTTTCAAAGCCCGCGCCCTGAACCCGCGCGGGCTTTTGCGTGGCGCAACTCTGCTTGACCCGCGCGCCAAGCCTGCGCAGTCTGCGCCAAACCTTGTAACGGAGCGGCACATGCAACTCGGCTTTCTCGGCACAGGCACCATATCAACAGCCGTGGTGCACGCCCTCGCGCCCCGCGCCCACCAGATCACCGTGTCAGAGCGCTCCGCAGCCAATGCCGCCAGCCTCAGCGCGGCCTACCCCAACGTGCGCGTGGCCGACAACGCGGGCGTCGTCGCCGCATCCCAAGTGCTTTGCCTTGGCCTCATGCCCGACACAGCGCGCAGCCTGCTGCCCCAGCTCACGTTCCGCGCCGACCAGCGCATCATCTCTTTCATCGCCGACCTGCCGCTGGCCGAGCTTGCCGCGCTCGTCAGCCCCGCCGAAGTGGTCAGCCTCGTGCTGCCCTTTCCCGCCATCGCACACACACGATCGCCGCTCATCGCCTTCCCCGGCGCGCCGCTGCTGGACGATCTTTTTCGCGAACACGATATCTTCGCCATGGAGACCGAGGCCGAGTTTTCGGCAATGCTGGCCGCACAAGCCGTGCTGTCGCCTGTCGTGCAAATGCTCATCGAAGCCTCCGACTGGGCCGCAACCCAAGGCGCGGACAAAACCAAAGCGCAAGATTTTCTGCGCAGCCTGATCGGCGCCAACCTCAGCGCAAGCCCGCTGGCTCCGCTTCTGGCCTCTCTCAGCACCGAAGGCGGCTACAACGCCCGCCTGCGCGCGCACATGGAAGCCTCAGGCAGCTTTGCCAGCCTCAAGAGCGGCCTCGACGCGCTCTGAGCGGCACACGGCGCAACACCGTAGCCACCATCAACTGCAGGTCATAGCAAAGGCCGCGCTCACGCGCATAGATCAGGTCGATCTTCGCCTTCACAGGCACGCAGCGGCGCACATAGACTGCCTCAGTCTCTTCAGGCGTTGCGCAAGCGCTCAGCAAGACCTCCTCGCGGCGGTGAAACGCCAGCGTCGCCAGCCCCGTCACCCCGGGGCGCGCCTTCAGCACCTCGCCATAAAGCGCGGGGAACAGCTCGACATAGCACCGTAGCGGCGGGCGCGGGCCAACAAAGCTGATATCACCGCGTAAAATATTCCAAAGCTGGGGCAGCTCATCCAGCCGCGAGCGCCGCAAGACACGGCCCACAGGTGTGATCCGCGCCGCCTTATCGCCGCCCGACACCCCCGCATTGCGCGCCGCGTCCCGCATGGTGCGAAACTTCCAGAGCATAAACGGCTGCTCCACGCCCCTCATGCGCTCGGCAATGTAAAACACCGCGCCGCCATCCGTAAGCTTGATCGCCAAGGCGATCGCCAGCGCCACGGGCCAAAGCACCAACATCAAAAGAAGAGAGAGCACAATATCCAGCACCCGCTTGCTGACGCTCATGCCCAGCCCCCATAGCGTTTCCAGCCGGCCACAAGCGCCCCGGCCTGCGCCTCAGGCAGCGCCACAAGCGCGCTTAACGCGCTCACATCCAGCGTCACATCCTGCACAGCCCCCGCCCGCGCAGGCACCCAAGCCAGCTCGGCACCCGCCGCGCTGACAATCTCCTCCATGCCCACCGCCTCAGGCTGCGCCACGTTCAGAACGGGTGGCAGCTCGGCCAGCGGCAGCGCCAAAAGCGCCTCCAGCACAGCGCCAAACGCAGCAACGCCAATGTAGCTGCGCCGCGGCCCTGCCCCATCCTCAAAGCGGTCAAGCGTGGCCACGCCGCCCCCTGCCAAGGTGCGAAAGATACTGTCACAGCCCGCCACATTGGCCAGCCGCAAAACACAGTTGCGCGGCGAAGCTCCAAAAAGCGCAATCCGCGCTTCCATATCGGCCTTGGCTTGCCCGTATGCGCCCAGCGGGGCAAGGGCCGTGGCCTCTGTCGCGGCGCGCTCAGCGCCATAAACCGCCGCACTTGAAAGATGTATGACGCGCTCAGCGCCTGCCGCCTTGGCCAGCACGCGCGCCGCCTCGGCCAAAGCGACGTTGCGCGCCAAAACATCAGGCGCGCCCTGCGTCACGCCCCAAAGCGCAACGACAGCCGCAGCCTCTGGCACGGGCGCTTCAAGATCAGCGCGCGACAGCCAGACAGGCTCAAGCCCCGCAGGCGGGCACTCTGCCCAGTAGCGCCGCAGCGCCGCGCCCAACTTGCCCGTCGCGCCAAGGATAAGAACTTTACTCAAAAAGTATCCTCCTCTGAGTATTTGCGCTTTCTAGCACTCCATATAGCGTGTAAACAGACCCAAGCACCTAAATTTTGTCTCTTGGGGGGATATTGTGCGCATATTCACACGTTGCTGCTTGGTCGGCTTTTTTGCCTTTTCTTTAACGGCTTGCTCCCTTCCCAGAGGGGCTGCGCTTGTTCAGGAAGTGGTGCGCGAACAAAAGGCAGCTGAACCCAGCTTTCAGGTGGTTGAAGTCACCCGCGCCGACCTGCCCCAGCTCGCACAATGGCCCCAGACGGGCGATCACACCCACTACAGCTGGCCGTCAGGCACCAGAGGCTCCAACTCCAGCACAATCCGCGCAGGCGACACAATCGACCTGATCATCTGGGACAGTGACACAAACTCCCTGCTCACAGGGGGCGGCTCGAAATCCACAGAGATGCGCGGCCTCACAGTCTCCCCATCAGGTACGATTTTTGTTCCCTACCTTGAAGAGGTCGTCGTCTCGGGGCTGAATGCCTCAGACGCCCGCCGCCTTATTCAAGAGCGGCTTGCGCAAATTTCGGCTTCGGCACAGGTGCAGCTCATGCTGCGCGCGGGCCAGCAAAACTCGGTTGATATCGTCACAGGCGTGCCATCGCCCGGAAACTATCCGCTCGCCAGCAAGAACGTCTCGATCCTCAGCTTGCTGTCGCTCGCAGGCGGGATCGACAAGAGCCTGCCCAACCCGATTGTCCGCCTCATTCGCAGCGACAAAACCTACAACATCCGCGCCGAGCGCCTCTTTTCAGACCAGTCGCTCAACATCGTGATGCGCGGCGGTGACAAGCTGATCGTGCGCGAAGACAGCCGCTACTTCACAGCGCTTGGTGCGACAGGCACCGAGAAAATCGTGAATTTCGACAAAGAGCGCATCAGCGCCATGGAAGCCCTCTCGATGCTGGGAGGTCTGTCAGACTCGCGCGCCAATCTGAAGGCCGTGCTTGTCTTGCGCGAATATGCAGCGGGCAAAACAGGCACAGGCCCCGCCACGCCTGATCTGCCCTATGTGGTTTTCGCCTTTGACCTCACCAATGCCGACGGCCTGTTCGCCGCGCGCAGCTTTGACATTCAACCGGGTGACACAGTTCTGGCGACAGAATCCGCAGTCAACGCCGCCCGCGCGCTCTTCGGGCTCATCGGCTCAGCCTTCGGGCTGGCCAACGCCCTGAACTGAGGATGACGCGCGCTTATGCCTTCGGGAGCAAGCTGTGAAAAAGCTGCCAGTCGGCATCAAGCTGACTGGAAACCGACACCTCAAGGTTCGGAAACTTGGCGCGCAACCTGCCTAGGAGCTTCGCACCAATAGAGCTGTCCGCCGTATAGGTGATGAATTCGCGCGTCGTCTCGGTCGTCATGACAGCGGCAACAATCCCGCGGCCTGCGTCTTGAAGCTCTGCAAACAGGGCATCTTCAAAGGCAAAAGACAGGTCCGTCTCATCGCCCAAGGCCCGCATCGGCACAGCAAAAACAGTGCTCACAGCAAACCCGTCTTGATAGACAGGGTCTTTGAGCGGTGTGTTGATCCGCAAAAATGACGCCCGCTCGTCGCCAAGGTGGCACACAGCCCAACTGTCAGGCAGCTCAAGGCGCTTTTTCCGAAATAAACTCTTTAAAAACAAACCGTAAACCCTTCACCTTCAAACACAGGCACACCACACGCGCGCAACGCCGCAACCTAAAGATGTAGTGCAAGCAACGTCAACCCCGGCGTGCGGCTGCGCGACACGTCACGCGCTGAATATTGCGAAAATTCGACACATTCTGCCGTTTGGCCTGCGCGCAGCCCGGTCGCCCCTGGCCGCTGTAGGTGTTACGCCAAAGGCTCAACAGGAACATCAACCTTGATGTGCTGTTCGCCCCGCTCCGCCGCAAGGCGGATTTGCTTCTGGCGCTCGCGAAAGCGGGTCTTGTCCTCATCTGTCGTCTCATCCACGCAATGGTGGCAAGACACCCCCTGCTCCCACGTGTCGCGCGCCTTGTCTTCAGGCAGCACAGGGCGGCGGCAGGCATGGCACAGCTCGTGCGGCCCCTCGCGCAAGCCGTGGCCCACAGAGACACGCCCGTCAAAAACAAAGCACTCGCCGTTCCACGTGCTCTGCTCTTCAGGCACCTTCTCGAGATATTTCAAAATACCACCCTTGAGGTGGTACACATCTTCAACGCCCTGCCCCAGCAAGTAGTTGGTCGATTTCTCACAGCGGATCCCGCCGGTGCAGAACATCGCAATCCGCTTGTTGTGAAAGCGGTCTTTGTTCTCTTCCCACCAGGCCGGAAAGTCGCGAAAGCTCCCTGTCATAGGGTCAACCGCGCCCTCGAACGTGCCGATAGCCACCTCATAGTCGTTGCGCGTGTCAATCACGGCCACATCTTCCGACAGGATCAGCTCGTTCCAGTCCTCAGGCTCCACGTAGTTGCCCACATGGGCGCGCGGGTCCACATCGGGCTGGCCCATGGTGACAATCTCTTTCTTCAGCTTCACCTTCATGCGCGCAAACGGCTGGCTCGCCGCAGTGCTCTCTTTCCACTCCAGCGTGCTGCATCCGGGCAGCGCGCGGATATACGCCAGAACCGTATCAAGCCCCGCACGGTGCCCCGCGATCGTGCCGTTGATACCTTCGCGCGCCAGCAGCAAAGAGCCAGAGATACCGTTGTCGCGGCAGACGTCCTGCAGCGGCCCCTGCATTGCAGCGGGGTCTTCAAACGGGGTGAAATGATAGAGTGCAGCAAGTATAAACATAGGCTCGGCCTTAGCTAGGAATCGCGGTTTCGACAAGGGGTTTACCCTTGAGTTTACCCCGATGCACCCCTACCCAGTGATACAAATCAAATTCCAAAGGAGCCATAGCATGTCCGCCACAGCCCTCCTCGTCATCGATGTTCAAAACGATTTCTGCCCAAATGGCGCGCTCGCCGTCGCGGGTGGTGACGAGATCGTCACTGGCATCAACTCGCTGATGGAGGCGCACAGCTGCGTGGTGCTCACGCAAGACTGGCACCCGGCGGGCCACTCGTCTTTCGCATCCTCACACGCGGGCAAGGCCCCGTTTGAAACCGTGCCGATGCCCTACGGAACACAGGTGCTCTGGCCAGATCACTGCATCGCAGGCAGCGAAGGCGCCGCCTTTCACCCCGCGCTGCGCACAGACATGGCACAAATGATCGTGCGTAAAGGCTTTCGCAGCGCCATCGACAGCTACTC
>NZ_CBFHTG010000026.1:0-25977 GCF_965658795.1 Lentibacter sp.
CCGGCAACTACCTGACAGCGGGTACGCTCAACATCGAACTTGATGGCACAGACCAAGTGGTTGCAGGCGGCCTGATTACGTCAACCGAGTTTGATACGATCACAGTGTCTGGCAGCGTCACAATCGATCCGGCAACAAGTGCACTTCATCTGTCCCGTTCGTCGGGAGCATTTGAACCCGCCAAAGGAGACAGCTTCCACTTCCTGCAAATGACAGATCCGTCACTTTCCGAAGGCTACTTCGGGACAGTCACGTCGTCTCTGTCAACAGGCGTACTGGTCAGCCTGACCAGCGGTGAAGCTGTCGGCACAGGCGAAAACGCGGGTGTGTCCCTGTCCGATATCGTCGGACAGACAGACAACGAAAGCCGTATCGTTTCAGACCTGATGGTCTCTGACGCTGGTGGTGTAGAGCAGTATCGTGGCGGCAACTTTGCCACGCGTCTTCTGTCAGCGACCTCGACAGCTGAAGAAACCGCTCTGTTCGAAGCCGCCTCGCCAGAAAGCTTCGCAAGCTTTGTCGACTTCGCGACGCGCTCGGCCTCAAGCCTGATGGAAGACCATACAGCAGCAGGTGCAGGTACAGTCAAAGGCGGCATTTCCTTCGTGTCCTCCTTGAGTGCCCGCAGCAGTGGCGAGTCTTTCTCCAACGACAATGCTGCCTACTCCATGTCAGGCACGGCCTCGACGCTGGGCATCAAAACGGTAGAGGGCGAGCGGGCTCAGCTCAGCGGCTTTATCGGCTTTGACAACGGCAACATCAGCTCGACAGCGATGCGCTCCGATGTTGAAGGCTTCGCAATCGGTGCTGGCTTGGAGTATCGCGCTGGTGACAGTGAGAACCTGCTTCTCTCGGTTGATATGTTGCAAGCTCACTATGACTTCACCGGCACACGTGACTCGTTTGACGGAACAGTCTCCGAGTTTGATGCGAACGGTCGCACCACAAGCGTCGGCGTTGGGGCCAACTACGAGTTTGCGCAGTCTCAGAATGGCGGGTTTGTCGTCGGCCTGAACGTGCGCAGCCTCGCGGGTAGCATCGACAGCTTCACCGAAGAAAACAGCGGGATCTACAACGGTCTGACTGTTGGTAAGCAGCGCTACTCAGATGTAAAGACAACCCTGACGCTGGGGGGCAACTACCGGACCTCAGACAACGGTATGTTCAGTGGTATGCTGAGCATGGGCAACACGTCTGGCTCAAACGATCGTGAAGTGATGGCGAATTTCTCTGTCGATGATCAACAGTTCGGTGTCACAACGCCTGGCTTTGATACAAACTTCTCGACACTTGATCTGGGCTACCAGCACCAGGCCGCCAAAGGCGTCGCCGTCTCTGTACGGGGTAACTTCGGCCTCGCCGGCGCTGCCAAAGACAGCCACAAGATCTCGGCAAATCTCAGCTTCGAGTTTTAAAACAACAGCGCGGAGGGCAGATCGCCCTCCGCGTTTTTCGGTATAAAAGGAACACCATCATGACGGGTATTTTCTCGAAGTTTGCTTCAGGTCGCCGCACCTTGGCGCTCGTGGCTTTGTGCGTGGCAAACTCGGGTGGTGTGTTTGCCCAAGACACGATGCCACGTAGCGGCGCTGTCTTCGGTGACTGGTTGTTTCAATGCACAGCGATAGCCGAAGGCAAAACCCGCTGTGCGTTTTCGCAAACCATCGTCAACGGTGAAGCTCAGGAGGTTCTCGCGTGGCTCTCTGTCAGCCGGGGCAGCGAAGACGACACTCTTCTTCTGACCAGCATTGTGCCTTTGGGCGTTGATGTGTCGGTGGCACCTGCATTGCAGCTTGATGACAGTGCGATCAGCCTGCCTGTGAAGACCTGCTCCAAGACGGGCTGCATCTCGCGTGTTCAATTGTCGTCATCCGAGATCGAGACGTTTTTGGCCACATCAGAGCTTGCTGTGCTCTACAAGTATCCCCGCGTTGAGCAGACAAGCCGCGTGCGCGCGTCTGTCAAAGGCCTTCCCGAAGGTCTGCGCCAGGCACAATACATCTCGGACTGAGGCGCAGCCGCCCGTCTGATACGGTTTATCCAAATATTGAACTCCCAGATCAGGCCCGCAATGCGGGCCTTTTCTTAGAGGTTTTCTGTGTTCAGAAAATACTCTGGCTGGCGCTTGGTGCCACCCACGCTGACCATTCCGCGCTGCACCAGCTTTGAGAGGCTGCGGTAGGCCGTGGCGCGGGAGTGATCATAGGCTTCCACCTCGGCAACAATGTTTGTGCCAAGGGCAAAAGGCTGCTTCGAGCAGATGCTCTCAATCACTGCGAGCACATCAAGCTCACAACTGTTCAAGTCTCCAAGCCCGAATTCGCGCTCCATCTCGAGCAACATGGTTCTCAGTTTGGCGTACTCTGCAAACATATGTGCAGCTCTCCTTGGCAGCTTGTGTTTCGCTGGATGTGAGCGAGTCTGTCTGGCCCGCTCCTGTCCATCAAAGTTTATTGTAATTTGATCAAATTATCAAATTTAAATTGCGGTAACCGGCCCTTAATTTCTATCTGTTTTCTTGACTTTAGGAGCCACCTGTCTCACGCTGAGACAAGACCAAAAACAAGCGAACATGATATGATTGTAACAACTCAAATAGCACAGCTTGACGCCAAAGTCTCGGAAAGCGTTCAGCTTATCAAAACCAACCAGCCCAAGGCGCTCTCAGCGGCGCTGAGTATTGAGTGGGAGACAACGGGTGTGCCTGATGTCGATGAATTGATGTCATCGCACTACAGCTCTGTGCGTGGAACGCTTCTGGCAAAGTTGCAGGGCCTCAGCGCTGACGAGTCTGATGAAGCCGTCGCGCCAATGCGCAGCTCTGGCCACGGCGCCAGCTACGATCTGTAAGCTTTTTGAGAGCTTGGTGCGCGCGCCGTTTCCGTGCGCGCCCCCACAATTCAACGGTTGCTCTTAACTTCTGTATACCCGCGCCGATAGCGAAAGTAGAGCATGGCAAGGCAGAGCATCACGAAGGCACCGAGCGTGTCTCCGACGAGGAAGCCCAAAATCTGGCCAATGTCTGAGTTCATCTCGTAATAGCCACGCAACACAAAGACCTTGCCGAACGAGTTGATGAACGACGCGACAATCGCGACAAAAATAACAGCGCGCCAGTTGAACAGGCTTTTTATGGTGCTGCTGTTGAACGACAGCGACATCCCCGCAAATTCCAGCATGCGCAGCACAATGTAGGCGCTTGAGCCGCCGATAATGGCGGAAACGAGTTTGGTAGGCGCGCCGGCTGTGGTTTTCCAAAAGATGATAGAGATGATAAATTCTGATAAAATCAGGGGGAGTATGGCACGCTCTCTGAAGAGCCATGTTGCCACCACGCGCACACCATGTGGCAAAAAGAGAATTGACCCGACGAGGGCCCCGGAAAAGGCGCTGATCTGTAGTGGCTCGATAATGAGCAAGACTACGGCGTAGCTCGCTGCATACATCATGAAGATTGACACTTCTATCACTGCGCGTCTCCGTACTCTGAACCCGAAATCTTTCGTATAAGTCACGTAACCTGATAAATCATTCTTCCCCAATTCACCTAACGTATTCAAGGTGAAAGCGGCCGGTCTTTTGCTTTAGTTGCCCCTGGGTACCTCCGGTTTCGCGCAAGAGTATAGGTTAGAATGTCTCAAGGTGATACAGATATCCAAATGGCGCAAAATTAGGCGCTGGCGGCCAATTGCTGCGCCGAGGTTTCTGCTCTGGTTGATCCTCGCGCAAATGAGCATAGATAAGCACCGAGCCAGAGCAGGAAGCGCGCCATGACACAACTCCCCGATTTCGCCTTTGACAACAGCTACCATCGGGAGCTTTCAGGCGCCTACGCCTCATGGCAGGGCGATAAGGTGCCAGCGCCCCGGATGCTGCGCCTCAATGTGGCCTTGGCCGAAGAGTTGGGGCTTGATGCCGAGGCGCTCGCAGGCGAGGCAGGCGCTCTGATCTTCTCTGGCGCGCGCACACCCACAGGCGCTGCCCCCTTGGCCATGGCTTACGCTGGCCACCAGTTTGGCGGGTTTTCTCCGCAGCTTGGCGATGGCCGCGCGATCCTTGTGGGCGAAGTGCTCACCCGCACAGGCGCGCGCCGCGATATCCATCTCAAAGGCTCGGGCCGCACCCCCTTTTCTCGCGGGGGTGATGGCAAAGCAGCCCTCGGCCCCGTGCTGCGCGAATACCTCATCGGCGAGGCCATGTATGCGCTCGGCGTGCCGACAACCCGCGCTTTGGCCGCTGTCACAACAGGTGAGAAAATCCACCGCGAGAGTGGCGCGAAAGACGGGGCCGTTCTCGCCCGTGTCGCCGCTTCTCACCTGCGCGTGGGCAGCTTCCAGTTTTTTGCGGCGCGCGGCGAAGTCGAGATGCTGCGCAAACTGGCAGACTATGCCATCGCCCGCCACGACCCCGACCTGATCGGCCAGGAGGGCCGCTACCTCAGTTTCCTGAAGCGCGTTGCAGAGCGGCAGGCCGAGCTTGTCGCGCAGTGGGTCAACCTCGGCTTTGTGCACGGTGTCATGAACACCGACAACATGACCATTTCCGGCGAGACGATTGATTATGGCCCCTGCGCCTTCATCGACAGCTACAGCCCCAAGGCCAGCTTCTCCTCGATTGACCAGCATGGCCGCTACGCCTACGGCAACCAGCCCAACATCGCCGCATGGAACCTTGCGCGCCTTGCCGAGAGCCTTCTGGCGCTCATCGACGCGGATGATGAGAAGGCTATCGCGCAGGCGACCGAAGTGATCACAGGCTTCCCCGAGCTGTACCAGGTGGCGTGGCTGAAAGGTGCGCGCGCCAAACTCGGCCTGACAGGCGAGGCCGAGGGCGACCTTGCGCTGGCCAACGGTTTCCTGATGACCATGCAGGGCCACTCCGTCGACTATACCAACGCCTTCCGCGCCTTGGCCGAAGCGGTGCGTGGCAATGATGCGCCTCTGCGCGCGCTCTATGAGGACCCGACCGAGCTTGACGCGTGGCTGCAAGCCTACCTTGCCCGCGCGGGGAAAGAGCCCGCGCCCGCCGCCGCGCGCGCCACGGCTATGGATGGGGTGAACCCGCTCTACATCCCGCGCAACCACAAGGTTGAGGCCGCTCTGGAGGCCGCCGAGGCAGGCGATATGGCCCCGTTTGATGCGCTGCTCAAGCTGCTGCAAACGCCGTTTGCAGAGCAAGAGGGTATGCAAAGCTACGCCCGACCTGCGCCCGAAAGCTTTGGGGCGTACAAAACATTTTGCGGCACATAAGCGCGAAAGCCACGCGATTTTTGTTGCGGATCGCGATGATTTCTCCCCAAAAACTATCTTAAGATAGCTAAATTTCTGTGGTGTAGAACGCGTACAAGTCTTTGGCTTTACATAGTTTTGAGCGCATTTTCGAGCGTGGGCCTCCGTCTGCCTCGGGCTAAATTATCTTTAGATATTGATATAAAACCGCAGAAAACGTAACTTTTTCGCGTGTTGCATTCTTGGGGAAGTTCTGGGGCGGCGCATTTGTGCAAAGTAAAACGTAAGAGGGTATCATGACTTCAGTAAACATCGACGCTTGGACGCTTTCGTCCCCTTTTGGTGAGGACGAAATTCCAACTGCTTTTTCACCAGTGCAGCTCACGCTGGGCTTTGAAGGCACAAACACCTCGGTGACATATACCGTGGTAGAAACAACCGATGGAGATGTCGAAGTAGATCTGCTGCCATCTGGCCTTGAATCCATTTCTATTGATGGTGTTGAGATCGGGCCTGATATTGACTCATTGTACGCCTCCATCAGCCAGGTTTCGTGGGGGGATGGCAACGAAGCAGTTGTTTTTTATGCGGATGATATCGACACCTCAAACGACACGCTGGAGTCTTTTGTCTTCTCGTTGTCGGGCGATGCTCTTCCAGAGCTTACAACCCTCCAGGAGTTCCTGACGTTTTTTTCAGGCGTGACGAGCAGCCCCAACATCCCTGCTGGCTTTCAAGCGGGTGACGTTATCGATCTGGCCACTGTTCCGACTGCCGAGGTGGTTCCAAGCCCACCGACCCCCGAGGGCGAAACAACCGTCTTCAATTTCAACGCACTGAGCCTGTCCACAGAAGCTTACGACGAGGAGAGCGATGAGGCTCCGGACGTGGTCAGCTTTGCGCCCTCTGTCTTCTCTGTCGAGCTTCAAGGTGACAACAGTACATTTAATTACACTGTGGAGGAACTCTCGGGCGACGAAGCTGAAGTTAATATCGACGCAGATGGCCTTCAGTCCCTCTCGATTGATGGCGTCGAAATACCCAATATGGGCTTTGACCTAGATGCTTACATGACCGTGTTAACATGGGGGGAGGGTAACCAAACGACCATCTTGTATCTCGATGATCTTGATACCTCCAATACGCTGGAAGACAGCATCATTATCGAGGTCGCGGGCGATGCTTTGCCAGAGATGACCACGGTGGCCGACTTCGAAAATTTCCGCAACACGGTTACGGATAACAACGCAAACTTCCCGGCAGGTTTCCAAGAGGGTGACGAGATTGACTTCAGTTCGTTCTCAAGCTTCATCGAAGGTGAAGGTGAAGGTGAAGGTGAAGGCGACAACACCCCAAGCGATGGCGATGATGTTATTGTCGGGGGCGCTGGCGAAGACTCTGTCCTTGGCGGCGATGGCAACGACGAGGTTCGTGGCGGTGCTGGCGACGACGATTTGCGCGGCAATGCGGGCCGTGACGTGCTCTACGGCGACGAGGGCAATGACAACCTCAAAGGCGGCAAAGGCGCGGATATGATCTTTGGTGGCGCTGATGCCGATACTCTGAAGGGCAACAAGCAAAGCGACGAGCTCTACGGCGGCAGCGGCGACGACACCCTGAAAGGTGGCAACGGAGACGACCTGCTGGAAGGCGGCGACGGCAATGACAACCTCTCTGGCGGCAAGAAGCAAGACACGCTCGATGGCGGTGCTGGCGATGACATCCTCAAAGGCGGCTTTGGCGCAGATGTCTTCATCTTTAACGGTGGCGCAGATGTGATCACCGACTTTGGCAAAGGTGCCGACCAGCTCGATATTGATATCGCCCTTGGCGCGGAAGGCGGGACAACTCTGGCAGAGTTCATCGCGGCCTATGGCAGCCAGGTCGGCGACGATACTGTGTTTGACTTCGGCAATGGCAACAGCCTGACATTGGAAGATGTCACTTTGACAAGTCTTGGTGTAAGCGACTTTATCGCTTGAGGCCTCTTTCAGTCCAAGTCAAAGGCCACTCTTCGGAGTGGCCTTTTTCGGTGTTAGCTGTCGCTCAACACTTCGGCCAGAACGCTCACCGCCAGTTTGCGTGCGTCGCGTGCCGAGGGCACCAGCCCGATGGGCCCGCGCAGCTTGCTCAAGAGCGCTGCGTCCACGCCCATGTGCACGAGCTCGGCGCGGCGCAGGGCTGCGGCCCGCAAGCTCCCTTGCGCACCGATGTAAAATGCATCGCTCTCTAGCGCACTGGCCAGAATAGGCGGCTCCCAGTCATGGTCATGAAAGAACAGGACAACCGCGCTGCGGCTGTCGGCCTTGAGGCCTTCGGGCATATGTGCGTGTGTCAGCTGCTCGGTCGCGCAGCCCGCAGCGCTGACAGACGCCAGCGTTTCCGCATCGGGTGACAGCACAAGGTTCGGGTAGCCCGCTGCCTGCACAAGCCCTGCAAAAGTGGCTGTCTCGGGGCCTTTCCCAAAGATGAAAAACTGGATTTCAGGCTCGATGGCGATGCTGAAGATATCAGCGGTCCACCCCGTTGTGCCCGTGGCCTTTACCTGTAGCGCGCCTGTGTGCCGGTGCACCTCAAGGCACGCAGGCTGGCGGGCGCTGTGTTGCGCCAGCAGCGCCTCAAGCGCGGCCACGTCAGGGCGCGGCAGCAGCAGGATATCAAGCCCGCCACCACAGGGCAGAACAATGTCCCCAAAGGGAGAGCCAGCACCATACCGCAGGGTTTTGGGCTGGCCCGTGGCAAGCGCCTCGGCCGCATGAAGCGCAATGTCGGCCTCCACACAGCCCGAGGAGAGCGTGCCAACGCGCGCGCCAGTTTCAAGCACGGCCATCATCGCGCCAAGCGGGCGGTAGGAGGGGCCATCAACGCCCGAGATCACACAGAGCACACCCGCGCTGCCCGCCTCGGCTAATTGGCGGATCGGCTCAATCACCGTGCTGGCATCAAGCGCCGGAACACTCATGGCTCTGTCCTTTTCTCAAGCAGCGTTAACCTCGCGCTAACCTTGTTTTGCCAATATCGTCAATAACGGGTGAACATCCGCCAAAGAATTTGGCTCAAATGCGGTATATGCAGGGTGTCACCCGCTCTTCCCTCACCAGACAATCGGCTTATGCGCATAGTCAAAGAATTGGCCGCTCTCGGCCTGTGTCAGGCCCAACATCACGGTCACGAGGTTGTCTGCGGCTTCTGCTGGCGTCACCGTGGAGTGGCGCGCGGCGTATTCGGCAGTAAAATCTGTCGCCACCGTGCCGGGGTGGAGCGCAACGGCTATCGCCTCTTTGTGGCTGCGGCCAAGCTCGATGGCCGCGCCATGCACCAGCTGGTTCGCCGCCGCTTTTGAGGCGCGGTAGGCGTGCCACCCGCCGATCTGGTTGTCGCCAATCGAGCCCACCCGCGCGGTGAGCACAGCCAGAACCGAGCGGCCCTTTTTGGGCAAAAGCTTGGGTGCATGGCGCAGCACATAGCCCACGCCAAATGTGTTGACCTTGAACACCTCTTCAAAGCTCTTTTGGCGGATCTGGCTCAGCGCTTTCTCGGGTGCGCTGCCGTCGGCGGCCAAGATGCCCGAGGCCATAAAGACAAGCTCATACGGCCCTTCAAGCGTGCTCAACTGGGCGTCTACGCTGGCTTGGTCGGTCAGGTCGAGGCCATCGCGCGCGCGCGACAGGCCGTGCACCTCCCAGCCGCGGTGGGTGAGGTTTTGCGCGACAGCGGCTCCAATGCCGCCTGACGCTCCGATGATGAGGGCTCTTTGTGTCATGGTGTAAACCTAAGCGCCCCTGCGCCCTTTGCAAGCGGCAGTTTCAAATCCCGTTGCAAATGAGAATGATTTGCAATAACAGTTTTTTGACACGCCCCGCGTGACATGTCATGACGCTCTCAGGAGATACAAATGATCCGCTCGCTTACCCTCGCAACCGCGCTCTTTGCAGCCACTGGCGCATGGGCCGAAGACAAACTCAAAGTTGTCACCACCTTCACGGTTCTTGCCGACATGGCCCGGAACGTCGCGGGGGAGGCCGCAGAGGTTGTCTCGGTCACAAAGCCCGGCGCCGAGATCCACGGTTACTCGCCAACACCCCGCGATATCGTGCGCGCGTCCGATGCCGACCTGATCTTGTGGAACGGGCTCAACCTTGAGCTTTGGTTCGAGCAGTTTCTGGACAATCTGGGCGATGTGCCCTCCGCCGTTCTGAGCGAGGGCATCGAGCCGATCGCCATTGGCTCTGGCAGCTATGAAGGCAAGTCCAACCCGCACGCCTGGATGGGCCTTGAAAATGCGCTGATCTACATCACCAATATCGAGGCCGCCCTGAGCGCGGCTGACCCTGAGAATGCCGCCACCTATGCCGCCAATGCGGCGGCCTATGCAGAAGAGCTGCGCGCCACGATAGAGCCGCTCAAAGCACGCATCGCCGCGATCCCGGAGGACAACCGCTGGCTTGTGACCTGTGAAGGCGCCTTCAGCTATCTGGCGCGCGACCTCGGCTTGCAAGAGCTCTACCTCTGGCCGATGAACGCCGACCAGGTCGGCACGCCGCAGCAGGTGCGCAAAGTCATTGACGGGGTGCGCGCCAACACCATCCCCGCTGTCTTCTGCGAAAGCACGGTCAGCACGGCCCCTGCCGAGCAAGTCGCCCGCGAGACAGGCGCAGCCTATGGCGGCGTGCTGTACGTTGACAGCCTCTCAGCCGAAGATGGCCCCGTGCCCAGCTATCTCGACCTCTTGCGCGTCACCACAGAAACGGTCGCGCGCGGCCTCACAGGAGCCAAGTAATGCAAGGCATTCGCGCAAGCGGCGTCACCGTCACCTACCGCAACGGCCACACCGCGCTGCGCGATGCGAGCTTTGAAATCCCCCAAGGCACCGTCACAGCGCTTGTCGGCGTCAACGGCGCGGGCAAGTCCACGCTGTTCAAGGCGATCATGGGGTTTGTGCCTGTCTCCAAGGGCGAAATTACCTTGCTCGGCAAGCCTGTGCGCGAGGCGCTCAAATCAAACCTTGTGGCCTATGTGCCTCAGGCAGAAGAGGTTGACTGGGCCTTCCCCGTGCTGGTGGAAGATGTGGTCATGATGGGCCGCTACGGCCACATGGGCTTCTTGCGCCGCCCCAAAGCGGCGGACCATGCCGCGGTTGAGCAGGCGCTCACCCGCGTCAATATGCAAGCCTTTCGCAAGCGCCAGATTGGCGAGCTTTCGGGCGGGCAGCGCAAACGCGTTTTCCTCGCCCGCGCGCTGGCGCAAGAGGGGCAGGTGATCTTGCTGGACGAGCCTTTTACAGGCGTCGATGTGACCACCGAGAACCAGATTATCCAGCTCCTTGGCGAGCTGCGCGACGAAGGCCGTGTCATGCTTGTGGCCACCCACAACCTCGGCTCTGTGCCCGAGTTCTGCGACCGCACCGTGCTGGTCAAGGGCACAGTGCTGGCCTATGGCCACACCGATGAGGTCTTCACCCGCGACAACCTCGAAGACGCCTTCGGCGGCGTGCTGCGCCACATCACAATCGGCGGCGACACGCTTCACGAAGACAGCGACGAACGCGCCGTGACCATCCTCACCGATGACGAGCGCCCCTTCGTGCAATACGGCGAGCAGACCCAGCGGCAGGAGCGCGAGTGATGAGCGCTGGCGCTTACTGGCTGGAGCCGTTCAGCTATGGCTATATGCTCAACGCCATGTGGGTCTCGGCCCTCGTCGGCGGTGTCTGTGCTTTTCTTGCGGCCTTTCTCATGCTCAAGGGTTGGTCGCTCATCGGCGATGCGCTCTCGCATTCTGTCGTCCCCGGTGTGGCGGGGGCCTATATGCTGGGGCTGCCCTTCGCGCTGGGCGCGTTTCTGGCGGGTGGACTGGCGGCAGGGGCCATGCTCTTTCTCACCGAGCGCTCGGGGCTGAAGACCGATGTGATCATCGGGCTGATCTTCACAAGCTTCTTCGGCCTTGGCCTCTTCATTGTCTCCATCAGCCCTGTGAGCATTGATCTCCAGAGCATCACCATGGGCAATATCCTTGCCATCACGCCCTCTGATACGCTGCAACTGGCGCTTATCGGCGGCATCACCCTTGTGGTGCTTCTGGCCAAGTGGAAAGACCTCATGGTCACGTTTTTTGATGAAAGCCACGCCCGCTCCATCGGCCTGCACCCCGCGCGGCTGAAGGCGATGTTCTTTGTGCTGCTGTCGGCCTCCGTGGTGGCGGCGATGCAGACTGTGGGGGCGTTCCTCGTCATCGCGCTTGTCGTCACGCCGGGGGCCACGGCCTATCTGCTCTGCGACCGCTTCCCGCGGCTCATTCTCACCTCTGTTGCCATCGGCACGGTGACAAGCTTTCTGGGGGCATATGCGAGCTACTTTCTGGACGGGGCAACAGGCGGCATCATCGTGTGCTTGCAAACCGCGCTCTTCCTTCTGGCCTTTGTCTTTGCGCCCAAACATGGCCGCCTCGCAGCCTGGCGCATGGCGGCCAAAGCTCTGGAGGCGCAGCCATGAACGAGCTTCTTCTGCCCTTCCAGTTCCCGTTTATGCAAACGGCCTTCCTGATCGTTGCGCTGATCTCTGTGCCGACAGCGCTCCTGAGCTGTTTTCTTGTGCTCAAAGGCTGGGCGCTTATGGGCGACGCGGTGAGCCACGCTGTGCTGCCCGGGATCGTGCTGGCCTATATCCTCGGCGCGCCGCTCATCCTTGGTGCCTTTGCGGCGGGGATGTTTTGTGCGCTGATCACCGGCTATCTGTCAGAGCACAGCCGCGTGAAACAGGATACGGTTATGGGTGTGGTGTTTTCAGGCATGTTCGGCCTCGGGATCGTGCTGTATGTGGGCGTCGAGACCAACGCACACCTTGATCACATCCTGTTTGGCAACATGCTGGGGATTTCTTCAGCCGAGCTCTGGACGACCGCAAGCATCGCCGCCGCTGTTTCGGGCCTGTTGCTGGTGAAGTGGAAAGACCTGCTCCTGCACGCCTTTGACCCCGCCCAAGCGCAGGCCTCTGGCCTGCCCGTGACGTGGCTGCACTATGGCCTGCTCACGGCACTCTCGGCCACAATCGTGGCGACGCTTTCGGCTGTGGGGCTGATCCTTGCCATCGGCCTGCTCATCGCGCCGGGGGCGATTGCGTTTTTGCTCGTGCGCGAGTTTCGCACCATGCTCTGGGTCTCGGTTCTGGTGTGCTTTGGCTCGTCTGTGCTTGGGGTCTACGCGAGCTTTTTCCTCGACAGCGCGCCTGCGCCAACGATTATCCTGATACAGACCTTGGTGTTTATTGCTGCGTTTTTGCGCAAGCTTTCGCAGAACAAGGCCGCCTCGCAGCTCTAGTGGGATCGAATTTTTGCTGCGCAAAAATCCGACCATGCGGGGGCCAGCCCCCGCACCCCCGGGATATTTGGAGCAAAAAGAAAGACATTAGATGTCAGGCGTTAGATGCGGAAGATCGGCTGGAGAAGCTTGGGGATAAAGGCATTGAACTTGAGCGCGGCATCTGTTGCGGCGATACAGATGCAAGCCTCGCCCTTGGCTGCCACGGGCGTGTGCTCCACAGCGTCATCGGCGACTTCCACGTCGCCCACGCCAAAGTGCCCGCCTTCATCAGAGAAAGCGCCTTGCAGCACAAGCGTAAGCTCCAGGCCGCCGTGGGAGTGATCTGGCACAGCCATGCCGGGCGGTATGTAGAGCAGGCGCACAGAGCCTGCTTTGCCGTGCTTCAGGATAGACTGGCGCACGCCACGGCCCAGTGGCTTCCACTTCGGGGGGCGGCCCTTGAGCGCTTCCATGATGGGCGCGGGAAAGATGCTTGAGCGCTCATAGACCGGGGCCTCTTCGACCGCATCATCGAGCTGGGCCATGACGTTGTCACGCAGGCTCCCCGAGAGCGCGGCCTTTTCGTGGGCCTCCATGACCGCGCCGCCAGCCATTTCATGGGCCGAGAGCCGCGCGCGGCATTCATCGCAGAGCGAAACATGCGTGGCGACAACAAGCGCAAAAGGCTCGGCCAGACGGCCGCTTGCATACTCCAGCAGGAGCGCATCGGGGATGTGATGTTTGATACTCGTCATGACTTTCGTATTCCGTCTAATTCGTGGCGCAGTTTTTCAAGACCAAGCCTGATACGCGATTTGATCGTCCCCAGTGGCAGGCCTGTTTCGGCTACTATATCGGTGTGTGACAGCTCGCCCAGATAGGCCTTCTCGACCATCTCTCTTTGGGCGGGCTTGAGCTTGGCCAGCGCGAGTTTGAGCGCGCTCACTTCCTGTTCGAGGCCAAGGGCATCGGAGGTGCTTTCTTCGCTCGCCTCGCTCTCGGCCTTCAAGGCCTCGGGCATGGGGCGGTTTTCTTTGCGCAGAATGTCGATCTGCCGGTTGCGCGCGATCTGGTAGAGCCAGCTTGAGACTTGCGCGCGCGTCGGGTCAAAAAGATGTGCTTTGCGCCAGAGCGTCAGCATCACGTCTTGCACCATGTCTTCGGCCTGACCGGAGCTGAGGCCAGAGCGCATCGCCACGCCCTTGAGGCGCGGGCCGAAATGGTCAAACAGCTTCCCGAAGGCGCGTTTGTCTCTCTGGTCTCGCACGGCTAGCATGAGCTCTGTCTCTGGTGAATAGGTTTTCAATTTGGCTTTGCCTTGAACAGGAATGGACGCGCGTTCGCTCGCCACCTTAACAAGGGGTGGAGCGGGTGCAAAGTCGGCTTCTCGTTCAATAAGCAACATATCCCCATTACGCCCGTGTTCCGCCCTTGGATCATATTTTTCGTCTTTTCTGATCCGTGCCGCAAAAAAAGGCGTAACCTCTTCAAATCCAAGCGGAGTTACCATGTCTTTTGATGCACCACCCCCCAAGCGCCAACGTATAGCCATCGTCGGTGGCGGAATTGCCGGTATGAGCGCGGCCTACAAGCTTTCGCCCCAGCACGATGTCACACTGTTCGAGGCTGCGCCGCGCCTTGGTGGCCATGCGCGCACCAAGCTGGCTGGCCTCAATGGCGACCAGCCGGTGGACACGGGGTTTATCGTCTTCAACTACGTGAACTACCCGCACCTCACGCGGATGTTCCACGACCTTGATGTGCCTGTCGAAAAGTCCAACATGAGCTTTGGCGCAACGATTGATGAGGGCCGTGTCGAATATGGCCTGCAAACTCTGGGAAGCATCTTTGGCCAGCGGCGCAACGCCACGCGCCCCGGCTATCTGCGGATGATCCGCGACATCCTGCGCTTCAATGCGCGCGCCGAGGCCACGGCCACCTCTGATGATATGACGATTGGCGAGCTTGTGCGCGAGCTGGGCCTTGGCACATGGTTTGAGCGCTACTACCTCATGCCCATCTGCGGCGCGATCTGGTCAAGCCCGACACAGGATATCCGCGATTTCCCCGCCAAGTCGCTGGTGCGGTTCTTTTCCAACCATGCGCTTCTTTCGGCCACACAGCCACACCAGTGGTACACGGTCACAGGCGGCTCGATCCAATATGTCTCCCGCCTTGAGCGCCACCTTCGCGCCACAGGCGTGAGCCTGCGCACCTCCACGCCGATCGAGTGGGTCAAGCGCGGCGATGGCGGCGTCACCATCAAGGCTGGCGACACAGAGCAGTTTGACCACGTCGTCATGGCCTGCCATTCCGATGAAAGCCTCAAGCTTCTGGCCGATCCGAGCGTTGAAGAAACGCGCCTGTTGGGCGATGTGGCCTATCAGGACAACACCATGATCCTGCACCGCGACGAGGGCCAGATGCCCAAGCGCCGCGCCTGCTGGTCAAGCTGGGTCTATAAGGCCGATGGCAGCGTTGAAGCGCCCTCTATCGGCGTGACCTACTGGATGAACCGTTTGCAAAACATCCCCGAGACAGACCCGCTCTTTGTCTCGCTCAACCCTTACACACCTGTGCGCGAAGAGCTGATCTATGATCAGAAGACCTTCCGCCACCCCGTGTTTGACGGCCCCGCACTCAAGGCGCAACGCGAGATCAAGGCAGCCCAAGGCACGCGCAACACGTGGTTTGCGGGCGCATGGCTGCGCAACGGGTTCCACGAAGACGGCTTTGCCAGCGCGGTGCACGTCGCCCGCGAGATCGAGCGCCGCGTGTCAGAGCCTGTGTTGGCATGAGCTTTGCACCACAACATATCGCAGGGGCCACAACCCACGCGCGCCGTGGCAGTGTCCACAACGCGTTCCGCTATGGCGTGGATTATGTGCTGATCGACCCTGAAGCGCCTTCGCCCGTGAGGCTCTTTTCGCGCAACCGCTTCAATCTGGCCTCCGTGCATGACAAAAACCACGGGGGCGCGCCCAAAAACGGCTGTGGCCTGCCATGGGCGCGCGATGTGTTCCGCGATGCAGGCCTCACGCCAACACGCGTGCTCCTGCTCACCCAGCCCAGCTTTCTGGGCTATGTCTTCAACCCTGTGAGCTTCTGGCTGGCCTATAAGGGCGCCAATCTTGTCGCTGTCATCGCCGAGGTGACAAACACGATGGGCGACCGCCACAGCTACCTGTGCAAGCGCGAGGGCTTTGCGCCCATCCGCCGCGAAGACCGCATCACAGCCGAAAAGATCTTTCACGTCTCCCCGTTTCAGGACGTGTTGGGCACATATCAATTCAACTACGACATCACGGCCGAGCGTGTCTCGATCCGCATCGCGCATGAAAACGGCGAAGAGGGGCTGATTGCCACGCTCTTTGGCCCGCGCGCACCGCTGACCAATGGCGCGATCCTGCGCGCGGCCCTGCGCCGCCCCATGGGGCCCTTGCGCGCGCTGGTGCTGATCCACTGGCAGGCCGTCAAACTTGTTCTCAAAGGCGCGCGCTTCCGCCGCCGCCCTTTGCCACCCGAAAAGGAAGTAAGCTAATGGGCTTTATCACACGTCGCATCGCACATGATTTCTTGGACACCTGCGCCCAAATCGACGGGGGCCGCTTCAACATCACCACACCCGAGGGCCATACGCACAGCTTTGGCAGCGGTGACATGCTTGCAGAAATGGAAGTCCATGACTGGGCCGCCATTGCCGCTATCGCCGCGCGCGGCGATGTGGGCTTGGGCGAAACCTATGTGGCAGGTCTCTGGGATACACCCTCGATTGAAGCGCTGGGCCGTCTGGCGATAACCAACATGGCCACGCTTGAGCCCTATGCCTATCCAAACCGCTGGAACACGTTCAAGTTCCGCGCGGTGGATCGTATTTTGCGGGCCAACTCTGTCAAGGGTGCGGCGCGCAACATCCGCTCCCACTATGACACGGGCAACGAATTCTACCAGCTCTGGCTGGACGAGGGCATGAGCTATTCCTCAGCCCTGTTCACAGACGGTGATTGCGACCTTGAGCGCGCTCAAAACCGCAAGCTTGACCGCGTTCTGTCGCGCCTTGGCGCAGGTGAGACTGTGCTCGAAGTGGGCTGTGGCTGGGGCAGCTTTGCCGAGCGCGCCGCCGAGGCTGGCCGTGATGTGACAGGCATCACCATTTCCAAGGCGCAAAAAGGCTATGCTGACGCCCGCCTTGACGGGCGTGCGGAGATCGAGCTTTGTGACTATCGCAACACTCAAGGCACCTATGACAACATCGTCTCCATCGAGATGATCGAAGCCGTGGGCGAGCGCTACTGGCCAAGCTACTTTGCCATGCTCAAGCAGCGCCTCGCCGCTGACGGGCGCGCTGTGGTGCAAGCCATCACTGTGCCTGACGCCTATTTTGATATCTACCGCTCCAGCTCCGACTTTATCCGCCAATACACCTTCCCCGGCGGGATGCTTCTGTCTGATGCGGTCATCGCCGACGAGGCCCGCCGCGCGGGGCTGAAAGTGAAAGAGAACTTCAGCTTCGGTCAGGACTACGCCAAAACACTGCGCATCTGGTCAGA
Organism: Lentibacter sp.; assembly: GCF_965658795.1. Lineage (NCBI taxonomy): Bacteria > Pseudomonadati > Pseudomonadota > Alphaproteobacteria > Rhodobacterales > Roseobacteraceae > Lentibacter > Lentibacter sp. The sequence goes on from NZ_CBFHTG010000026.1 coordinate 17,076, forward strand.
GCGGATGGACGCCAGCGTCAAGCGCATCAAGGAATACGGCTACACAGATGCGCAGCTGCGCAGCTGGCAGTTCTATCTGCAAATGTGCGCGGCCACTTTTGCCGTGTCCCAAACCGATGTTGTTCAAGTCGAGCTGGCCCATGCTTAGGCTTTGCCTCATCCTTCTTCTTGCGCTGCCCGCAGCTGCGCTGGCCAAGACACCTCTTGAGCGCGCAGGCGTGCCCAATGCCATGCGCATGTCGTCGGTTCCGGTGACAGTGCTTGGCATCACGCTCTATAAGGCGGCGCTTTATACGCCCAACGGCGGGGCCTTTCGCCCTGATCGGCCCCATGCGCTCGAGCTGACCTACGCGCGCGCGTTTTCTCAGGCGCGGCTTCTCAGCTCGACCATGTCCGAGCTTGTCCGCATCGAAGGCGACAAACCCGACCACCCCGCCATTGAGGCCATTCTTGAGAACTGCCTGCGGGATGTGTCGCGCGGCGACAGGCTGACGGCGGTTTCAATGCGCGTGGGGCATCTCTCGCTGCTGATCAATGATACCACGGCCTGCACTCTCAAACAGCAGAACATCGGGCCACGGTTTCTGGCAATCTGGCTGTCGCCCAACAGCCGCTCGCCTGCCACGTCGCGCAGGCTCAAAGGCTGGAGCGAATGACACACGCCCAAGTCAGCCTCTTTGCCGTGATGCTCGCCGCCGCTGGCCTGCCGCTCTATATCCACCTGCCAGCCTATGCGAGCGGGCAGCTTGGTATGAGTCTCGGCGCGCTGGGTGGCCTGCTCATCGGCTTGCGGGTGCTTGATTTTGTGCAAGACCCGCTCTTGGGCCGCATGGTTGACCGCTTTCCAGAGGCGCGCGGCCTCTTTGCGGCTCTGGCGCTGGCGGGGCTTGGGGCTGGCTTTGCGCTGGTGTTTACCTTCTTGCCCGAAACGGGCCGCCTCTTCTGGCTCATCGCGGGGCTGGCGCTTCTGTTTACAGCCCATAGCCTTGGCAGCATCCTGTTTTATGGCCAATCCACCGCCATCGCAGGGGGCGAGGCAGGGCTGGTCAAGCTCGCCGCCTACCGCGAGGGCGGCAGCCTTCTGGGCGTGCTGCTCGCAGCCCTTGCGCCCACGCTCTTTGTCGCCGCCGGGGCAGGGGGCGGTGGCTACCCCGCCTTTGGCCTCGGCCTCGTGGCCTTGGCGGCGGCGGTCTGGCTGCTCACCCGCCCGCTTTGGCGCATTGCCAGCCCCGCGACCGCGCCCATGCAGTTTGCCGCGCTCAAAAGCGCAGGCGGCGTCCAGCTGCTCTGGATCGCGCTGATCAACAGCCTGCCTGTTGCGCTCACCTCCACCTTGTTTCTCTTCTTTGTGCAGGACAAGCTCGGCCTTGATGCGCTCGCTGGCCCCTTGCTCATGCTGTTCTTTCTTGCCGCTGCCCTCAGCGTGCCGCTCTGGAGCTGGCTGGTAAAGCGCCATGGCGCGCGCCGCGTTCTGCCGCTGGCGATGGGCCTTGCCATCGTCAGCTTCATGGGCGCAGCGCTTCTGCCCCAAGGGGCCGCCCTCGGCTTTGCGCTGATCTGCCTCGCGTCGGGCGCAGCTCTGGGGGCCGATATGGTCATCCTGCCGGTGCTCTTCTCAACCGCTCTGGCGCGCGCGGGCCTCTCCACAGGGGCCGCCTTTGGCCTCTGGTCGTTTGCGGGCAAACTTGCGCTCGCGCTGGCCGCCGCCCTGGCGCTGCCCGTGCTTCAGCTGGCGGGCTACACCCCCAACGCGGCCAACACGCCCCAAGCCCTCACAACCCTCACGCTGGCCTATGCCGTAGTGCCATGCATCATTAAAATTGTAGCGATTGTTCTCGTTGCCCGACTGCCTCAGGAGGTAAACACGCCATGAAGTTTCTCATGCTCCTTGCCATCGCCATTTTGGCGCTCATCGCCTTTCGTCCGGGGTTTTCGTTCAAAAGCCAGAAGCCCGAAGACTACGCCAAAAACACGCCCCTGTTTGACATCCGCGAGGCGCTCAGTGGCAAGCTGCTCTCCGAAGGGATGATCTATGGCCCCACGGGCCGCGTCACCTCGCGTTTCACCGCCGAGTTTACAGGCGCGTGGGACGGGGCCACAGGCACATTGGCCGAAGAGTTCGTCTATGACACAGGCACCACCCAGTCGCGCAAATGGTTCCTCACAATGGGCGAAGATGGCCACTTCACCGCAACGGCCGATGATATCATCGGTGTCGCCACAGGCCGCCAGCTCGGCAATGCCGTGTCCATGCGCTACAAAATCCGCCTCCCGGCCGAGGCAGGCAGCCATGTGCTGGATGTGACCGACTGGCTCTACCTTGTCGAAAACGGCAATATCCTCAACCGCTCCGAGATGCGCAAATTCGGGATCAAAGTGGCCGAGCTTATCGCCACAATGCGGCCGGTGAAGTGATGTTTGCTGGCAAAAAATACTGGCTCGTCGGCGCAAGCGAAGGCCTTGGCGAGGCGCTGGCGCAAAAGCTCGCAGGCGAGGGCGCGCACCTTGTGCTCTCCGCGCGCTCCGAGACCAAGCTGGCCGCGCTCGCAGCAACCCTGACCGACGCCAGCATCGTGGCCTTTGACGTAACCGACCCAGTCGCCGTGGCCAAAGCCGCGGCAGAGATCGGCCCGGTGGATGGCATGGTCTATCTCGCGGGCTATTATGACCCGATGAAAGCTCAAAGCTGGAACACAGACGCGGTGCAGCAGATGACAGCGGTCAACTTCACAGGTGCGCTCAATGTGCTGGGCGCAGTCGTGCCTGACTTTGTCGCGCGTGATGCGGGGCACATTGTGCTCATCGGCTCGCTCGCAGGCTACCGTGGCTTGCCCGGCTCCATCGGCTATGGTGCCTCCAAGGCTGCACTCATGCACATGGGCGAAACGCTCTACGCCGACCTGCACAAAACAGGCGTAAAGGTGCAAAATATCAACCCGGGTTTCATCGCCACGCGCCTCACAGCCAAGAACAGCTTTGATATGCCCCAGATCATGAGCCCTGAAGTGGCCGCCGAACATGTGCTGCGCGCCATGCGCGCAAGCCGCTTTGAAACAGCCTTTCCCAAGCCCTTTGCATGGCTCTTCAGCCTCGCAGGTTTCACCCCGCGCGCGCTCTGGCTCAAGCTGTTTTCAAAGGTCTAAACCGCGAGCCAAAGCTGGAACAACAGCCCGCTCACAAAAGAGCCGCTCAGCGCCAGCCCGAGGTAAAGCAAAAACACCTGCCGCTTGACCAAGGCCCAGACAGCCACAGCCGCAGGCAGAGAGCTAACACCCCCCGCCACAAGAAAGGCGAGGCCCGCGCCGGGCGCCATGCCTTGCTCCATCAACCCGCCCACAAGTGGCAGCGCCGCGTAGCCGTTCAGATAGGCAGGCACCCCCACAAGCGTTGCAATCGCAATGGGCGCAAGCCCCGTGCCGCCAAGCGCACTTGCCACCAGCTCGGCTGGCAACCACGCCAGCATCAGGCTTTCGAGCAGAAAGGCCAGCGTCAGCCACTTGGCCAGAAACAGCGTTGTCTTCAGCCCCTCGCGCCAGAACTTCATGACGCGTTCACGCTCGCCCCAAAACGCCCAGACAACAGGCTGCACACTGCGCACCTTTGATGCGCCGCAGCCGCCATTGCCCACACCCTCCCGCAGCGGATCAGAGAGCCCGCCCGCCCGCGCGATGAGGTGCACAGTCACGCCACCAAAAATGCCAAGGCTCACCGCGGTGATCGTCTTGGCGACGGCAAATTCAAAGCCCAACACACCCGTGGTGAGCACAAACATCGACGGATCCATCACAGGTGAGGCCAGCCAGAAGGCCATGACAGCCGAAAGCGGAACGCCCATGGCGAGCAGGGCCGCGATGAGCGGGATCACCCCGCAGGAGCAGAAGGGCGAAAGCCCGCCCGCCGCCGCTGCAATCGCGATCATGAGGAGCGGCGAGCCGGTGAAGGCCCGCGCGATCAGCCCGTCCGCGCCTGTTGCGCCTGCGTAGGCCGCTATCCCGATCGACAGCAGCAAAAAGGGTGCAACGTTGAGCAGGTTTTGCGCGGCAAAGGCCGCGCTCGTCACGCCTTGCTCTGGCACCAAGATGAACAGCACAGCCAATAGAAGCGCCGAAAACAGCCAGACCTTTTCCTTGCTCCAAAGCATATGCATCAATTCGGCAGGTGCCGAGCGGGGCGGGAGGCTATGGTCGGTCATCTCGATATCCTTAGAAATCTAGTTTTAATAGGGCCAGAAAAAAGCGGCGCATCTCTCACGCCGCATCCTCCTGTGTGAGGGTCACGCCAACGCAGCATTCGGCGGTGAGAAATGTGACTGTCTGGTTCATCATGCCAAAATCAACACGGTTCAGAATCTGCCGCCCCTCGCGCTCTTGCTGCACAAGCTTTGCTTCAACCAGCGCGCCCAAGTGGTGCGCAAGTGTAGAGGGGGCCATGCTCAGGTGCTGGCCAATGTCGCCAACATTCAGCCCGTCAGGCCCGGCTTTCACCAACAGCCGAAAGATGGCGAGGCGCGTTTCATGGCCAAGGGCGGCAAGGGCGAGGGCGGCTGTAGATTGTGTCATCATGCGCTCATTAAAACTACAAAACTAGTTTTGTCAACTAGGCGAGGCCGCGCGCTGCGTTAACGGCGCGTCTTTTCAGGTGGCGTGCGTCAGGCGGTGCACGGGGGGTGCACGCTTTGTGCACGCATATCACCCCCCTGGAATCACCCTTGGTTTTGCGCGTTAACCTGTCTGGCGGGCTCGGGGATGGCGCTGTTTGCATTCGTATGCAAAACCGCCTTGTCAAAGCGCGCCTGCTTTGCCTAAAGTCCGCGCAAGCCACTGCAAACCGCTCCGCTGGCCAGAGCCTCTCTGCCGCCACACCCGCGCTGGGCGGGCCCCAAGTTGTAAGGATCAAACATGAGCATCACCTATCTCAAACAAGGCAAGCCCGCCGCCGACCGCGCCGAAGACGACGCGAAAGTCGCAGGCGCGGTCGCCGCCACGCTGAAAGACATAGACGCGCGCGGAGACGTCGCTGTGCGCGAGCTTGCCAACACGTTTGACGGCTATGACCGCGAGACATACCGCCTCACAGAAGCCGAGATCGAAGAGATCATTGCAGAGGTCACGCCACAAGAAATGGCCGACCTCAAGTTTGCCCAAGAACAGGTGCGCAACTTTGCCCAAGCACAGCGCGAGTCCATGCTGGATATCGAGGTTGAGACACTCCCCGGCGTGATCCTTGGGCACAAGAATATTCCTGTACAATCAGTGGGATGCTATGTGCCGGGCGGCAAGTTTCCCATGGTGGCCTCGGCGCATATGTCTGTCGCCACGGCCTCGGTTGCGGGCGTGCCGCGCATCATTGCCTGCACCCCGCCGTTCAACGGCGTGCCGAACCCTGCGGTCATCGCGGCGATGCACCTTGGCGGCGCGCATGAAATCTACGTGCTCGGCGGCATTCAGGCCGTGGGCGCGATGGCGCTGGGAACCGAAACAATCGACCCTGTGCATCTCCTCGTCGGCCCTGGCAACGCCTTTGTCGCCGAAGCCAAGCGCCAGCTCTTTGGTCGCGTCGGGATCGACCTGTTTGCAGGCCCGACCGAAACAATGATCATCGCGGATGAGGCAGGGGCCGATGCCGAGCTTTGCGCCACCGACCTTCTGGGGCAGGCCGAACACGGCTACAACTCGCCCTGCGTTTTGCTCACCAATTCCGACAGGCTCGCCCGCGAGACCATGGCTGAAGTCGAACGTATCCTGACGATCCTGCCCACCGCCGAGACAGCCCGCAAAAGCTGGGAAGACTACGGCGAAGTCATCGTCTGTGACACCTATGAAGAGATGCTGAAAGTGGCCGATGATATTGCCTCCGAGCACGTGCAGGTGATGACAGATCGGGACGACTGGTTCCTTGAAAATATGACCTGCTACGGCGCGCTCTTCCTTGGTGCGCGCACCAACGTGGCCAATGGTGACAAGGTCATCGGAACAAACCACACGCTGCCCACCAAAAAGGCGGGGCGCTACACAGGCGGTCTCTGGGTGGGCAAGTTCCTCAAGACACACAGCTACCAGCGCGTCCTCACAGACGAGGCCGCAACGATGATTGGCGAGTACGGTTCGCGCCTGTGTATGCTGGAAGGCTTCGTGGGCCACGCCGAGCAGTGCAATATCCGCGTGCGCCGCTATGGGGGCGTGAATGTGCCCTATGGCGAAGGCGCGCCCTATCGTGACCCCGTCAAATAAGCGCAATGCTGCGCTGATACTGCCAGACCCCCGTTGAATAGCCGAATAGGACCAAGCCAATGACTCTTCCCAAAACACCTTCGATGAACCTTTCAGGCAAACGCGCACTCGTGACAGGTGCGTCGTCAGGTATCGGCCAAGGCTGCGCTGTGGCGTTGGCCGAGGCAGGCGCACATGTTGTCTGCTCGGCGCGCGGTGTCGAGCGTTTGCAAAGTACGGTTGATGCCATGGCCGCAGAAGGCTGGTCTGCCGAAGCGCTTGCGCTGGATGTCTCTGACCTTCCCACACTCGAGGCCGCCTTGGCCGCGCAAGCGCCCTTTGACATCATCGTCAATGCGGCGGGCTACGCCAAGCACGGCCCCGCAACCGACACCCGACCAGAAGACTTTGACGCTGTGATGAACATCAATCTGCGCGGCGCATACTTCCTCAGTGCCTGGGCCGCCAAATCGATGCAAGACGCTGGCATCGAAGGCAGCATCATCCACATTTCTTCCCAGATGGGCCATGTCGGCGGGGTTGACCGCGCCGTTTACTGCGCCTCCAAGTTTGGCCTTGAAGGCATGGTCAAAGCCATGGCCATCGAGTGGGGCAAAAGCCGCATTCGTATCAACACCATCTGCCCGACATTCATCCGCACGCCGCTCACCGAGCCAACCTTTGCCGATCCTGCGCGCGTGGCCTGGATCGAAGAAAAGATCAAGCTGGGCCGCGTGGGCGCGGTCGAAGATATCATGGGCGCAGTGCTCTATCTTGCCTCGCCAGCTTCGGCGCTTGTCACGGGCACCTCGATGCTGATCGACGGAGGCTGGACTGCCGACTGATGGGCCAGACGAAAGTCACCTCTGCCCAAGTGGCCGCAAAGGCTGGCGTCAGCCAGTCTGCGGTGAGCCGTGTCTTTACGCCGGGCGCGTCGGCGTCGGCACAGACGGTGGCCAAGGTGCGCGAAGCGGCCAAAGAGCTGGGCTATCGCCCCAATGTTCTGGCGCGGGCGATGGTCTCGGGCAAAAGCCGCATCATCGGGCTGGTGGTGGCGTATCTGGACAACCAGTTCTACCCGACTGCCATCGAAAAGCTGTCCAGCGCGCTTCAGGCCGAGGGCTATCATGTGCTCATTTTCATGGCGTCCCAGACGCGGGGCAACGTCGACACAGTGGTCGAGGAAATTCTCGACTATCAAGTTGATGGCATTGTTGCTGCCTCGGTCGACATGTCCTCCGATCTCACCAAGCGTTGCCGAGCTGCGGGGGTTCCGCTTGTGCTCTTTAACCGCGCACAAGACACCCGTGAAATTTCCGCTGTCACGTCAGACAATGTGGCAGGCGGGCGGAAGGCCGCCAGGTTTCTTCTGGCCGCAGGTCACCGGAAAATCGGCTATATCGCGGGCTGGCAAGGGGCCTCGACCCAGCGTGACCGCGAGCTTGGCTTCATGCAAGCGCTGTCAGAGGCAGGTCTTGCGCCCCACAGCCGCGAAGTGGGTGACTACACCATGCAAGGCGCACATGATGCAACGCGGCGCATGTTTGCCCAAGACCCGCCCGAAGCGGTGTTTGTCGCCAATGATCACATGGCCTTCGCTGTCATGGACACGCTGCGCTTTGAGCTGGGCCTGAGCGTCCCGCAGGATGTGTCTGTGATCGGATATGACGATGTTCCCATGGCCGCCTGGCCCGCCTACAACCTCACTACCGTGCGCCAGCCTGCCAACCGTATGGTGGCGCAAACCGTTGCGCTCTTGCTACATCAGATTGAGAAGCCAGCCGCCAAACCAGAGCAAATCCGCATCGACGGACCGCTTGTTGTGCGCGGTTCGGCCAAAGCGCCCAAGGCTGATCTGGCCTGATTGAAAGGCCTGCTGGCGCCCTGCCACGCGGTGGCATTGCCCCCTGTGTGTCCCGGGGGCGGCGAAAAAACAAATTCGGCCGCGTTCCTTCTGAAAGCTTGACGCAGAGAAGTGAGTCGTATTAACGCTTGATCAATCTGGTCCGGCAACCGCCGGTGAATAGGGAATGTGGTGCGGCTCTTGAGCCCAATCCACAACTGCCCCCGCAACTGTAAGCGGCGAGCGAAGCTGACATAGGCCACTGCCCTCAAACGGGTGGGAAGGCTCAGCCAAGCGAAGACCCGTAAGTCAGGAGACCTGCCAGGTTGTTCACCCTACCCGTGTGCGAGGGGCGCATTGGTAACGGACACTCCGTCGTGGTGGCACTTCATGTAACCACGGGGGAGCTTTGCCTTTCTCCGTACCCATAAACCTGCGCGCTCTGCGCCGGAGAAAGACACGACGATGAAATCTGCATTGAAGGCCTCGGCCGCAATGGCCCTTCTGGCCGCCCATACCCCAGCCTACGCACAGGAAGCGTTTGATCTCGGAGAGATCACACTGTTTTCAAGCTCCGTGCCGACAGAACTTGATAAGACAGGTACAACAACAGAAGTTTTGAGCGAGGAAGATATTGCCAAGCAGGGCCAGCAGGAAGTGGGCGACAAGCTTAATGCGCTGCCAGGTGTCTCGCTCACGCAAGACGGCCCGACTGGAACAAAACAAAGCGTGTTTGTGCGCGGCTTGCCCTCGAAATATGTGCCTGTTTTCTTTGATGGCATCGACCTCACAGACACGACAGCGGCGCAAACGGCGTTTGACTGGGGCGGGTTTGGCGCTGCAGGAATTG
>NZ_CBFHTG010000027.1:0-25318 GCF_965658795.1 Lentibacter sp.
TCGCTGCGGGCTTCAAAGAGACGTGTCTGACCAGCCATCAAGTCAGCGACCTCTTTCATCTTTGGAGCCAGTTCGAGAAGCTCACTGTCAAAGAGTAAGCTCGAGCTGGCATCACGTTCTGCTTGAAGCCGCGCACGTCGCGCCATGACCTCATGCAGCTGACCTTCGATGATATTGAGCTCTGATGTGAGTGAGGCTTGATCAAGCGTTATGAGGACTTGCCCCACAGTCACACGATCTCCTTCGCGGACCTCGATTGTTGAGACAACGCCGCCGTCTGGATGTTGCACAATCTGGCGATTTTGCTCCACCTCAACACGGCCAGAGGCTACGACCGCCCCGGCGAGCGAGCTGAAGGTCGACCAGCTGCCAAATCCACCAATGAGCAGGGTCAGAGCAAAGACACCCACAAAAACGGGCATGCGGGCAGACCACACACGTGTTAACTCTGCCTGTGTGAGGGTGTCTTTTTTGACTTGGACCTCTGAGGGCTGGATGGATGCATTGTCTCTGTGCCCCGTACTCATTCTGTGTCTCCTGACGACTTAGGCTTTTTGACAATCTCAGAATGGTTTTGAACCATGCGGCGCAGGACGTCCTCTTTTGGTCCGTAGGCTACGACGCGCCCGTCTTCCAGCATCAGCAACATGTCACATTTTTCAATTGCTGCGGGGCGATGTGCCATGATGAGAACGGATTTACCTTCTCGGCAGAATGTTTCGATCGCGCGGTTGAGAGCCTGACTTCCGTCATTGTCCAAATTGGAGTTGGGTTCATCAAGGATCAGCAATACTGGATCGCCGTACATGGCGCGCGCCAAACCAATGCGCTGGATTTGGCCGCCAGATAGCCGCCCGCCGTTGGCTGAAACTTTCGTGTCATAGCCCTCAGGCAATTCTACAATCATTGTATGTGCGTCGGCACGCTTTGCAGCTTTTACAACGGCAGCAGCATCTGGCGCGGCTGAAAGCCGCGCAATATTATCTGCGATGCTACCATCAAAAAGCTCAACGCGTTGCGGGAGGTAGCCAATGAGTGTTCCCAGCACCTCTGGGTCATATTGGTCCAAGGATGCATTATCGAGGCGGACTTTGCCGCCAGCAGGGCGCCATGCGCCTGTCAATGCGCGAGCGAGTGAGGATTTTCCTGCGCCGGACTTGCCAATAACACCTACCGCGTGCCCGGGTGTGACTGTGAAGTTGATCATTTTTAACGAAGCATGCGCTTCGCCGGGCGGTACAACTGTCACTTGAGAGACGTCGAGATGCGCTGTTGGACGTGGTAGCGGCATGCGTTCCGCCTCTGGCGGGACTTCGGACAACAGCTGCACCAGTGTCTGCCAGCCCTTGTGAGCTCTGGCGAAAAGGGGCCATTGGCCTATGCTCATTTCGATGGGGGCAAGTGCCCTTCCCATCAAGATGGAGCCGGCAATCATCGCGCCTGCTGTCAACTCGGCTTGCAAAACGAGATAGGCCCCAAGGCCAAGCATTGCTGATTGAAGCAGCAAACGAAAAGCTTTTCCTGCTGTGGAAAACGTGCCGCCAAGGTCTGCGGCGCTCATGTGCTCTTTTAGCGAAGAGGCCCGCGCTTTTTGCCAACGCCGAAAGGCTGCCTCGCGCATGCCCATGGCCTGTATCATTTCAGCTTCTGAACGGAGTTGTTCAGAGAGGATCTCTGCCTTGGAGGCGGCACGATTCGCTCTCGAAAGTGGACGGCGCGTTGCCAGCGTATTGGATAGCGTGATCGCAACGAGAATGGTGCCACCAATCAGAGCAAGCACACCAAGCCAAGGGTGAAAGAGAAATATGCCAAAGATGAAAATCGGCGTGAAAGGGAGGTCAAACAAAGCCATCAGCGCTGGAGAGGTTAGAAGCCTCTGCACCGCCTCTAAGTCTCGAAGTGCAAGAGCAGTTTCGTCGCGGACGCCCAAAGCGTTTTTTCTGATAACTGCGTCAAAGACACGCTTGTCCAATCGTGACTGAAAGCGGGCACCAACCCGCGCCATGATGCGTCCTCGCGCATAGTCGAGTAGCCCCATCATGGTGTACAGGAATACGACAAGAGCCGTGAGCGCCACAAGAGTCGCCTCCGAGCGTGAGCCCAAGACGCGGTCATAGACCTGTAGCATGTAGAGCGGCCCTGTGAGCATCAGTACGTTTACAAATGCGCTGAAAACCCCTGCGGCCCAAAACAGTGTGCGTGATTCACGCCGCGCTGTACGTAGCTCTTCGAGCCCGGAGTGTGTTTTTGGGGTTTTCATTATGCTTTGTGACCCTACTAACAAAGAAATATTTAAATCCGAGCAACTTATCGCGTATTCAGCTTAATGCTATGTTTCCAAACTGCCACATATCCGCAATAACCCTGATAGAACCTTGGGCTTTATCCCGCAATGACATAGACGGTTTGTAAAGTTTTTGGGAGGACGCTGTGCAAAAAAGCATATTTAAATCACTTGTTGCTGTGCTTGCGTTGGGGCTGGTTTCGGGCTGCACCCACCCGGGAGCCGAGCATTCTCCTGATGTTCCATTTGATCCGCATGAGCAAGTAAACCGCAAAAGCCACGCGTTTAACCGTGCTGTTGATCGTGCTGTCTTGCGCCCCGCTGGCAAAGGCTATGTGGCGATTATTCCGCAGCCCGTTCAAAAAGGGGTGAGTAACTTCTCCTCAAATCTCTCGCTGCCTGGCACAATTGTAAACAATCTTTTGCAGGGCCGCTTGGGCGAAGTGGCGCAAAACACGTTGCGCTTCGGGCTCAACACCACCGTTGGTATCGGTGGGCTGTTTGATGCCTCCAGCGAGTTCAAGCTGTATGAGGCAAAGGCTGATTTTGGTGAGACCTTGGCTGTTTGGGGCGTGCGAGAAGGCGCCTATGTTGAGCTGCCCTTACTCGGGCCCTCCACAGAGCGGGATGCGGCCGGGAAAGTCGTCGACCTGTTTACCAACCCTCTGAGCTACATGGTACAGAGCCCCGAGAGTTATTATGGCACTGCGGCATCTGTTGGCGCACGTCTGGGAGATCGCGGGACGTTTGGGGATACGATCGACTCTATTCTTTACGAAAGTGCCGATAGCTATGCCCAGCTGCGTACTATATATTTGCAAAACCGTCGGTTCGAACTTGGCGAGGCCGCGCCTGAAGTTCAAGCTGATCCATTCGAGCTCAATACAGAAGGGTTCTGAGCAATGAGAATTTTTACACGCCGTCACGCCTTTCAATCCTTCGGGGCTATGGCTCTGGCTTTTGGTCTTGCTCCATCGGCTTCCTTTGCTTTGAGCGAGGGTGAGGCAAAAGCTCTCGTCGACAAGCTTGTTGGTGAGATCAACAAAGTAATTGGGTCCGGGAAGTCTGAAACAGCGATGTATCGAGACTTTGAGCGCATTTTTAGCCGCTATTCCGACACCTCTTACATGGCTGCCTATACGCTCGGAAATGACGGTCGCCGCGCAACGAATGCCCAGAAGAAAGCCTATTCAAACGCGTTCGAGACCTATGTCGCCAGAAAGTACGGTGGCAGGTTTCGCGAGTTTATAGGCGGGCGTCTTGAGGTGACGGGCGTTAAGGCCGTGAAAAAGTGGTTTGAGGTTAGTGCGGTTGCCTATCTGAAGGGGCAAGCTCCTTTTGAAGTCACTTTCCTCGTCTCTGACCGCTCGGGTGTCCACAAATTTTTCAACCTCTATATTGAGGGCATCAATATGTTGCTCACCGAGCGCACAGAGATTGGCTCAATGCTAGACAAGCGACGCGGCGATATTGATGCTCTTATTTCGGACATTAAGACCGCGGGATAGTTTCTTTTACCTTTGGTGTGTTTTGTGAGGGTTTTATGCGCAGCTTATTGAAGACCATTTTGGCAGTGGCTTTGTTTGCCTTTCCGTCTGTGGGCTTTGCAAAATGTGGCGGCGCTTTTTCCGACTTTGTCAAAGAGATGCAAGGCGAAGCCCGCTCCAAAGGCTACGATACGGCTTTGGTCGATCGTTTTTTTGCCAATGTGCGCAGCGATAGCAAAGTTCTGCGAGCGGATCGCTCGCAAGGCGTTTTTCAACTTGATTTCACAAGCTTCTCACGCCGTCTTATTTCAAATGACCGGCTCAATAAGGCCCGCAGCAATAGCCAGAAATACAACCGTATTTTCGATCGTATGGAGCGTGAGTATGGTGTGAGCCGTGGTGTGCTACTGGCCTTCTGGGCTTTTGAGACAGACTTTGGCTCCTATCAGGGTGACTTCAATACACTCAACGCGCTTATGACGCTGAGCCATGACTGCCGCCGTCCTGAGCTGTTCCGCCCGCAAGTGTTTGCGGCTCTTGAGCTTTACAAGCATGGCGATTTTAGCCCAACCAAGACCACAGGGGCTTGGGCTGGTGAAATTGGCATGGTTCAAATGCTACCACAGGATATTATCGACAATGGTGTCGATGGTGATGGTGACGGTCATGTTCTTCTCAAGACATCCGCAGCTGATGCGCTTTTGAGTGGTGCGAAGATGTTGCAGCATCTGGGGTGGCGTGCTGGCGAGCCTTGGTTGCAGGAAGTTGTTGTGCCTGAGACACTTGATTGGTCAAAGTCCGGTTTGCGCACACAGCTTAAAGCTTCGGACTGGGCCAAAATGGGTGTCGCACCCCGCGCTGGTAAGCTGGCTGGAAACCTGCCTGCTTCGCTCATTCTTCCGCAGGGGCGCAAGGGACCGGCCTTTTTGGCTTATCCCAACTTTCGCGTCTACTTTGAGTGGAACCAGAGTTTCACATATGTGCTGACGGCGGCGTATTTTGCCAACCGTATCGAAGGCGCACCTAGCTTCTTGGCTGGAACGCCCGAGCGCGGGCTGGCTGGTGGCGATTTGAAAATCTTGCAGGATAAGCTCACGCGCAAGGGCTATGATGTGGGAAAGATTGACGGAATTTTGGGCGCAGGCACGCGCGCAGCGGTACAGGACGTACAGCAAAAGTTGGGCCTGCCGGCCGACGCGTGGCCCACGCGCCAGCTTCTCAACCGTCTGTAACTTGTGGTGGGAACGCCAGCTTTAAGGGCTGCTAGGATTGCTTGGACGCTTGCGCTTGCCTGAGAATATGACATGGCGCGCGTGTCACGCTTGGCCTTGGTGCTCTTCAGGCGGTTATTCCAAAGAACGGTTTGTGGATCTCTTAGGGGTGAGTGGGCTTGCACGCCGTTGCAAAAAGCCGATTCCAGTGGCCTGCGAATAGGGCTAGTCTACCGTCATGGAATGGCGTGACACGGGAATATTGCTGGCTGCACGGCCGCATGGCGAGAGTAGCGCCATTTTGGATGTGCTCACGCCTGAGCGCGGGTTGCACGCCGGTGTTGTGCGTGGCGGTGCAAGCCGAAAGATGGCCCCTGTATTGCAGCCCGGTGCGCAGCTTGATTTGGTCTGGCGCGCGCGGCTTGAGGATCATCTCGGGAGCTTTTCTGCGGAACTGATCCGCTCGCGTTCGGCTGTTGTGATGAGCTCACGGCTTGCCTTGGCGGGGCTTAATACGGTGACAGCCCTTTTGCGCTACGCGCTGCCTGAGCGTGAGGCCAACCTGCCGCTCTATCGGCGCACCGAGGGGCTACTTGATCTCTTGAGTCAGGAAGACCTGTGGCCGCTGGCCTATCTGAAGTGGGAATTGGCGTTTTTGGAGGAGCTCGGGTTTGGCATGGACTTACGCTCTTGTGCGGTGACGGGCGCAACAGAAGGGCTTGCCTATGTCTCTCCCAAAACAGGCCGCGCTGTTACGGCGGAGGGCGCGGGCGCATGGGCCAGTAAGCTTTTGCCTTTGCCGCCTGTCTTGCTTGGGCTTGGGGGCGCTGATGATGCCGATGTGTTGGACGGTCTCAAGCTGACAGGATTTTTCCTGGCGGAGCACCTTGCGCCTGAGCTTGGGTCAAAGCCGTTGCCTGATGCGCGCGGGCGTTTCTTAGCGGCTTTGCAGCGGCGGATCACTCGGCCTTAAACACCATTTCAGTGCCGCTTGCGTTGCTCAAAAGAAGAGTTGTGTCAGACAGTTTTGCACGTGTCATTGTTTGGAGAGCGCCAAGAAACAAAGCCTCTGCAGCAAGCTCTGGGCAGGCCATCTTTGTGGTGGTGATCCTGCCGAGTTTGAATACCGGGTATGACCCTTCGATTTGACCAAGGTATCGATTGCAAGGGGCTTGCCCTACAACCTTGCCTTCTGCCTCAATCAGCAGCGTGGCGCGGGCCGAGAAGCTAGCCCCATCGATTTCTGAGAGCTGCCATGTCTGCCTTGTCACGGCAGGGGCGTCTGGCGGTGTTTGCGGATAGCAGGCTTGCAAGGTTATTAATATTGGGCTCAGGGCGGCCATAGCGCAGCGTGAGAGCATATTTTGTCCTTTCACCTGAGCGCCAAAATGAGATCGACCAGCGTGCTCAAGGGGCCGCTTGCCGAGGTAGGAGTGCCGCCGGTTAGTATTTGCGCACCAAGGGCTGCAGCATAAAGTGCTTGGGCAATTTCGGGGTTTCCGACGCCACATTGTTTGAGCAGGAGGGTCAAATACGTCTGGCGTGCATCATCTACTTGCTGAACGGCGATTGTGACGTGCGGCGCTGAGTTTGCCCATGCGCGCATCGCGGGTTCGATCGTAAGGTCAGAGGCGATGAGCTGGATGAAATGATGCAGGGATGCCAGAGGCGTTTCCTGTTTTTTGATTTCAGCGATCATTCCCGAGAGGGCCTGCTCCTCCCACTGCGCTGTCATCCGTTCATGAAACGCCTGCACATCTTTGAAGTGCCAATAAAAAGAGCCTTTGGTTGTGCCAAGCGCGCGTGCCAGTGGCTCTGCTTTTAGCGCTTGCGGCCCTCCATTTAGCAGAGCGCGGAAGCCCGCTTCGACCCAGTCATCTTGGCGTAATCTGGTGTTTTTCATAGTTGAACCCTACGTTTGCCTCGGGCGTCTGGCAAGAAATATGGCGTGATCCTGTGTTGCATTTAGCCTCCACTGGCTCCCCGATCTGATGCATGTCCGCGTCAGCTTTTTTGCCACATGCAGAGTAACCCTCTGGATTTCAGGGTAGGCAGGCGGAATTCCGCGTGTTAATATCTTTAGATATAATAAAAATACAAAAGAGGCAGGCAGTATCGATGGAGACGGGCTTTAAAGGCACGTTTGTCATCTCTTGGCCGCAAACAAAAGTAGACGGGCTGGCGCAAGCGCCAGTGGCAGACCTGAGCGTTGGGGCGACGTGGTCTTGGCAAGGAGACGCGGTGCGCGTTGACGGGCCATCTGAACTTTTGCGGCTTGAGCAGACAAACGACGAGACAAACCTCAGACGGCGCGCGGCGCGGATGGTGCATAGGCTGGTTGGCGCAGCAGTGCATGAGACGCAGGTTTTGGACGCCAGCAGCGCTGATACATCCTTTCAAGACAACAGCTTTGTGGTGACCGATGGGGCCCGCAGCTATACTGTGACCCTGATTGAGTTGGGAGCGGGCGCACAGCCTTTGCTGATGTTTGTTGATCAGTTGCCGCCCAAGAACCATGATCTCTGGGTTGTGCATCAGAGCTTTGAGCCTGCGCGCCAGAGTGCTGAAGGGCCAGATGCAGGGGGCGTGATTTGCTTTACGCCCGGCACACGTATCAAGACGCCCGACGGCTTACGTGCGATCGAGAGCTTGCAGCAAGGTGACCTTGTGTTGACCAAAGATGATGGGGCACAGGAAATCCAGTGGGTTGGCCAGAGGCGGATGTCGGGTGCGCGTTTGTTCGCTATGCCACGGTTGCGCCCGATCCGCTTTCGCGCAGGAGCTTTGGGCATTGATTGTCCTGATGAAGAGCTCGTTGTTTCGCCAGAGCATCGTATGCTTGTGAAGGGGGCTGTGGCGCGTGCGCTCTTCAACACTGATGAGGTGTTGGTGCAGGCAAAAGACATGCTCAACGACCGCGATGTCGTGATCGACAGTCAGCTGAAAGAGGTGACCTATGTGCATCTCTTGCTGCCCAAACACCAAATCGTTTGGGCCAACGGGGTTGAGACAGAGAGCTTCCATCCGGCCAATACAGCGCTCTCAACGCTGAGTGATGACGACCGCGAAACGCTCTTGCAGATGCACCCTGACTTTGAGGTACAGCCAGAGCGCTATGGCGGATTTGCGCGGCGCAATCTCTCGGCCTCTGAGGCCGCGATCCTCAACCACGAGGCCGCTTGACCCCGGGCATCGCCCAAGCTGAGCGAGGCGCACAGGGTTTGCGCTTGACTCAAGGGCGCGGGCAGATATAAGCGCGGCTTCATTGGTGTTGGTGGCCCTCGCAAGAGCCAGCCTGTCAGGAGCAATCCAGAGGACAACGCCCTTCATAGTGGCCCAGCGTTGGGCTTCGTTTTTTAGAAGGAGATCAGCCGTGACAAAACGCACGTCTGCCAAGTACAAAATTGACCGCCGCATGGGTGAAAACATCTGGGGTCGCCCAAAGTCACCTGTAAACCGTCGTGAATATGGCCCCGGCCAGCACGGTCAACGCCGCAAGGGTAAACTGTCTGACTTCGGTCTGCAGCTGCGCGCCAAGCAGAAGCTGAAAGGTTACTACGGCGACCTGACAGAGAAGCAATTCCGCCGCATCTTTAAAGAAGCTGAGCGCGTAAAAGGCGATACAGGCGAGAACTTGATCGCACTGCTCGAGCGCCGTCTTGACGCGGTTGTATACCGTGCCAAGTTTGTTGCGACAGTTTTCGCGGCTCGCCAGTTCGTAAACCACGGCCACGTTCGCGTGAACGGCAAGAAGGTCAACATTCCTTCATACCGCGTAAAAGAAGGCGACGTGATTGAAGTGCGTGACCGTTCCAAGCAGATGGCCGCCCTTCTGGAAGCGACACAGCTCACAGAGCGCGATGTGCCTGACTACATCGATGCGGATCACTCCAAAATG
This sequence comes from Lentibacter sp., assembly GCF_965658795.1. Lineage (NCBI taxonomy): Bacteria > Pseudomonadati > Pseudomonadota > Alphaproteobacteria > Rhodobacterales > Roseobacteraceae > Lentibacter > Lentibacter sp. The sequence goes on from NZ_CBFHTG010000027.1 coordinate 8,881, forward strand.
ACAGCGACATTCGTGCGCGCACCGGGCCTTGGCGATGTGCCATACCCAGTTGTTATGGAACCGAACCTCGTCATCGAATACTACGCACAAAACTAAGCACGCGTATTTCGCAAGAGCTTATGGAAGGGCTGTGGCGGGATACCGCTGCGGCCCTTTTTCTATGCTGGCGAGCCTTTGCGCCAGATTGTATGACCCTTGGGAGAACAGGGAGACAGAGATGAGCCTTACGCCGCAAACTGGCATTATGAACATTGCGCTTTATGAGGGCGGCAAGTCCTCGATTGAGGGGCATTCCGATGTTTTGAAGCTGTCATCCAACGAGAACCCGTTGGGGCCACCGCCTGCTGCGGTCGAGGCTATCACCAAGGCCGCGCGCGACGTGCACCGTTACCCCTCAACCGACCATGCCGAGCTGCGCGCAGCGATTGGTGAGGCCTACGGGCTTGAGCCTGAGCGTATCATTTGTGGTGTGGGCTCGGACGAGGTTTTGCAGTTTGTCTGCCAGGCCTTTGCGGGCGAGGGCGATGAAATCATCTACACCGAACACGGCTTTTCCATGTATCCGATCCTTGCGCATATGGCAGGGGCGACGCCGGTGCAGGTGGCCGAGCAAGAGCGTGTTGTGAGTGTTGATCACATCCTTGCGGCTGTGACTGCGGCGACCAAGATTGTGATGCTGGCCAACCCTGCCAACCCGACGGGTACGATGCTGCCCGAGGGCGAGCTTGAGCGGCTCGCAAGCGCCTTGCCCGAGCATGTTATTCTGGTGATTGATGGTGCTTATACCGAATATGCCGAGGGCTACACGGGCGGTGCCGAGCTGGCTGCGACGCGGCCTAACGTCTTGATGACGCGTACCTTTTCAAAGGTCTATGGTCTTGGCGGGCTGCGCATCGGCTGGGGCTACGGGCCGCGATCCATGATTGATGTGATGACGCGGATCAGACAGCCTTTTAACCTGTCTACAGTGCAGCTTGCCGCCGCGCAGGCCGCTGTGGAAGACGCAAGCTGGATCCCTGACTGCACAGCGCTGAACGCGACCCAGCGGGCGCGGCTGACGGGGGCTTTGCGCCAGTTGGGTGTGGCGTGTGATGAGAGCCATGCGAACTTTGTGCTGGCGCGCTTTGCGGATGAGGCCGAGGCGGTGGCTGTTGATCTGGCTTTGCAGGACGAGGGCATTCTGGTGCGCCGTGTGAAGGGCTATGGCTTTCCTGAAGGGCTGCGGATGACCGTGGGCAACGAGGCCCAAACCGGGCGTCTGATTGCTGCGCTGACAAAATGGCGGGAGGGGCAGGCATGAGCCAGACCTATGAAAAGGTTGCTTTGATCGGGCTGGGGCTGATTGCCTCTTCGATGTTTTGGGCGATGAAGCGCGGCGGCTTGGCGGGCGAGGTGCGTGGCTATGCACGCTCTAGCGAAACCCGCGATGTGGCGCGTGAGATTGGCTTGTGCGATGTGATTTGTGACAGTGCCGCCGAGGCTGTGAAAGATGCAGACCTCGTGGTGCTCTGCGTGCCTGTGGGCGCGATGGGTGCTGTGGCGCAAGAGATTGCGCCCTACCTCAAAGCCGGAGCAACGGTGAGCGATGTGGGCTCTGTCAAGAAAGCCGTCATCGACGCGGTTGGCCCTTACTTGCCTGAAAACATACACTTTATTCCTGCGCACCCATTGGCGGGTACGGAGCATTCCGGCCCGCGCTCGGGCTTTGCGACGCTGTTTGACAACCGCTACACGCTGCTTGTGCCCGCAGAGGGCACTGCGCCTGAGGCGGTGGCCAAGCTGCGCGCCCTCTGGGAGGGGATCGGCGCGAAGGTTGAGGAAATGGACGCGGAGCACCATGACCTTGTCTTGGGTGTGACCTCGCATGCGCCCCACCTGATCGCTTACACAATGGTGGGTGTGGCCGATGACCTGCGCCGCGTGACGGACAGCGAAGTTATCAAATATTCGGCGGCGGGCTTTCGCGATTTTACCCGCATTGCCGCCTCTGATCCGACCATGTGGCGCGATGTGTTTCTGAACAACAAAGAGGCCACGCTCGAAATTCTGGGCCGCTTCACCGAAGAGCTTTTTGCGCTGCAACGGGCGATCCGCACAGGCGATGGCGATATGCTTCACGCTTATTTTACACGCACACGGGCGATCCGCCGTGGCATTATCGAAGCCGGGCAGGACACAGATGCGCCAGACTTCGGAAGGGTTAAGAAAGAGTGAACAAGTTTAGTATCGTATTGGTTTCGTTTGGTTTTCTGGCGTCTTGCGGTTTTATCGGTGCACCGAAAGACAAAAATCAGCTCGGTCAGGGTGATTCGGGCTCTGGAATGGTCTGTGGTGATCCTGCGCTTTTGGGCGAGGTTGTGGGCGATGTCCCTGGTGAAATTAGCGGCTGTGGTGTTAAGGACGCGGTAAAGCTGCGGTCTGTCAGCGGTGTGACGCTCAGCCAAGGGGCTGTGATGGAATGCGGTACGGCTAAGGCCCTGAAAACATGGGTTGATACAGGTGTGAAGCCTGCTTTTGCCAAGCTCGGCGGCGGGATCTCGGAGCTGAGGGTGGCCGCACATTACGCCTGCCGCACGCGCAACCATAAGGTGGGCGCCAGAATCAGCGAACACGGCAAAGGCCGAGCCATTGATATTTCGGGGTTCACCACCAAAGATGGCAATGAATACAGTCTCTTGAGTGACTACACCAAGGGGCGCGCGGGCCAAGCGATCCGCCAGTCGCACAAGGCCGCCTGCGGCCCGTTTGGCACCACACTCGGGCCCGGCTCGGACGGCTACCACGAGAACCACTTGCACCTCGATATCGCCCGCTACCCCGGCGGGCCTTACTGCAAATAAAAAGGTTAATGCCGCTGATTCTGGGGGGGGTGATATGCGTGCACCCCCCGTGCACCATGCGTGCACCGCCAAAACGGGGTTTTGCAGGGTTAACGGAGCGCGCGGTGATCTGCGCGGGTTGCGGCGGGTTTCGCCTTGGCCTGCGGACCTATGGCGCTTTTGGCGGAGCGGCCCTTCGGGGAGGATATTTGCGGCCTTATGTATCAAACGCACCAAGCGATAGGAGTGCGAGGAATGATTGAGGTTGTGGCTTGCGTTTTAGCCAGCGGATACAGTTATTGGTTCTGTTAAGCTGATGTCCTTTTCAAACCACTTTGGGTCACTTCCGTCTATTGCACGGGGAGGGCCATCCCGTGCCTCGACAATGTGGCTTATAAAACTAGTTTGGCGGTCAACGTCAACTCCAGCGCTGTAATAACCCACAAAAAAGACTATTGCAGGAAAGAAGAACGGTAAATCTTTCCCCTCAATCTTTCCCCTCAATCTTTCCTTGAATGTCTTCGAAGCTAAGAAAGAGATTGTGATTTATGGACATTTCAACACCTGGGAAAATTGCGTTTCCAGCCTCGCGTTGTTCTTTTGTAAACACTCCTCTTTTTTCCATCCAACTGTTACGAAAATCGGACAATATAGTATGTTCGTTTCGACCGTCTCCGAAGCAAAGTACCTCAGCGTGAAAGAAGACAGACAATGCTGGCGAATGTCCGTGATTTTTTGCGGTAGCAATTACATTAAAGTAAACTCCTTTATCTCCAAAATGAGTTTCGCCTCGCTCCAACTTCAGAGAAGTTGGCGTAAGAGAAACCCAAGCTCTAACTTGGGCCTCACCAATTTCTCTGGTGTCTCTGGCCATGTCGTGAGTGGCAAGAAGAGTGCGCCAAACAAAAATTACCCCCAAGCCAGTAATCACAGCCATTACTACAGTGGCTATGAGCATCCAGAAAGCCCACAAGGCCATTTTCGTTTGAGCCTCAAGGTCATCCTGAGCGCGTTGATCTTCCTTAGTGGATCTTATTATTTCGGCTACGCATTCAGGAAGATTGGACGCCTGACCGTCGAGGCAGGAACGCTTTATATGATCGGCGGCATGTGCGGAATAGCGGCTGGTGTGGTAGGAGTTCTTGGCTTTGGTTTCGCCCAGCTTTTGTCCTGTTGCGAAAATCCCCCAAACTAGAGCGCATATCAGGACTAATCCAAATGCAATTACGATGATCCAATAGCGCTTAAACATTGCAACATAAACGCAGCTGAAAAACTTCCCACGGGAAAGCTTGTTGGCGACGTTCACCTCTTTCTCACTGATTCCAATAGCTGCTAGCTTTTCAACAAGTTCAACATAAGTCACTCCCCTCTCACTCATTATCAGCACTTTGGTAGTCATTGGTGCGTTTGATACATAAGGCCGGATATTTGGAGCAAAAAGAAAGAGCGCGGCCTAGTCGGCTGTGATCTCGCTCATGAGGCGGGTGAGAAAGCTTTGCATATAGGTGGTGCGCTCTTGGGCTATGGCGCGGCCTGTGGCGGTTTGCATGGTGTCGGCCAGTTTGAAGAGCTTGGTTTTGAAATGATCGAGCGCGAAGGCGCTGTCATCGGGGGCGCGGGCTTCGGCCTGAGGATCATCGCTGTTGTAAAGCGGGCGGTTGAGCGCGCCTGAGACCATGAGCATCCGCGCGAGGCCGATCGCGCCGAGCGCATCGAGGCGGTCGGCATCTTGCAGCACTTTGGCCTCGGGAGTTTGCGGCGCGATATTGGCCGAAAAGCTATGGGCTGTGATGGCGTGCTGCAAGGCGGGCAGCTTGGCGGCGGGCAGGCCGCAGTCGAGCGCGAGCGGCCCTGCGGCCTCGGCTGACAGGCGCGAGGCCGCCGCACGGTTTGGCGCATCTTTTGGAAGATTGACGAGGTCATGGAAGAGGGCGGCGGCGTGGAGCAGCTCCATATCCAGCGGGGTGGTCTCGCCTTTGGCGATGAGCTGGCAATTGGCCCAGACGCGGCGGATATGTGCCAGATCATGCGCGCTGTCTTGCACTTTGCCCCAATGGGCAAGGAGCGCGGCCTCGTAGGGGCAGCTCATCGGATGAAGAGGCGGGGGGCGGGCGCGATGGGCACGGGGCCAAGCTTGATAAAGCCACCCGCGAAGGTGAGCGGGATATCGAGCGTTTCGCCATTGCCTGAGAGGCTTGCCAGAAGCGAGAGGCCTTGGGCGACTTGTGCGCTCAGGCTTGGGGGCAATGTGCCTGCGGCTTCGGCCAGTGTGAGGATATCGCGCCAGTTGCGCGCCTTGATGGTGAGCGTGCCTGTGGGCGTGCCTGTGCGGTCAATTGTCACGTCGCCTGCAGCGGCGAGTTTGAGCTGGCCCCACTCGGCCTCGGCCAGATGCAGCTTGAGGCTGGTGGGCTGGGGGCGGCTGTCTTGCAGCGCGGTGATGTCCCAGGCTTTGGAGAAGCCCAGCGTGGCATCGGCGCGGAAGGCGGCGAGGGTATCGGGCAAGCTGTTTGTGATCTCGCGCGGCAGGGGCGGGGCGAGATCATCGGCATTGAAGGCGGCGCGGTAGCTGGCCTCGCCCTCGCGGGTGAGCGCGATTTGCAGCCCTGCGAGCTTGGTGCGGGTGCCGCCCTCAGGGGTGAGGGTGAGCGCGCCTGCGGAGAGATTGGCGCGGTTGAAGGCCAGAGCGGTGTTTGGCTCCATGACCATAGAGGCGCGCATGGCTTCGCTTTGCACCGAGAGCTTGCCTGTGGGGCTGGCAAGCGTCTGCCACTCGGGGAAGGCGGCTATGATGTGGTTGGGCTGATAGCTGAGCGCGAAGATTTGCAAAAACGGCGCTGACCACGCAAGGCCCGTGGCTGGATCGGCGAGCGCCGGATCTGTCAGGGTGGTGTCAAAGCGGTTGGGGAAGCCTGCGACGGCGAGGTCTGAATAGTCGGCTTGCCAGCCCTCGCTGCGGCGCGCTTCAAACCAGCTCGTGAAGCCTGATTTGACGCCTGACGCCCCGACGAACCAATAGCCCGACCAGAGGGCAGACAAAGAGAGGACGACGATCAGGAGTTTTTTCACGGGCGCACCTTTTCTGCGGGTTGGTGATGGTGTTTATGGGGGCAGAGGCGCGAAGGGACAAGTGGTATGACAATGTGGGTTTTTGGCTATGGCTCGTTGATCTGGAACCCCGGGTTTGAGGTGGAGGAGATGCGCATTGCCACGCTTGAGGGCTATGCGCGCAGCTTTTGTATGCGCTCGATCCACCACCGCGGCACCGACGAAAACCCGGGCCTTGTGCTGGCGCTGGACGAAGCTGCCGAGGCGCGCTGCCATGGGGTGGGCTTTTCTGTGCGCGAGGGGCAGGAGGCTGATGTCCTCGCTTATTTGCGCGAGCGCGAGCTTGTGTCTTCGGCCTATCTGGAAAAGCAGGTCGAGATCACGCTGGCAGACAAGCGCCGCGTTGAGGCGGTGACGTATGTGATTGATGCCGCGCATGTGCAATATTGTGGCGGCCTTGATCTGGAAGAGCAGGCGCGGATTATTGCGCGCGCGCATGGCGGGCGGGGCCCCAACAGCGAATATCTTTACAACACAGCCGCCCATTTGCACGAGCTGGGCATCTCTGACCCCGAGCTTGACCAGCTTGTGGGGCGGGTAAAGCTGCTCAGCTAGGCTGAATTTCTGTAATATTTGGTGCGTGGTGATCACGGAAAGCGCTTGAGGGTGGCCTCATGTGCATTTGTGCACGTTAAATTCTGATCACAAAACCCATCTCTTTTGGCTCATGACCCTGTGAAAACGCTGAAATATTTCAGTGCCCGTCTTTTTTAGGGGGTGTTAGGTGTTTGTTTTTAAACAGAAAAAAGCGGTTCAAAAAAGGCTAGGGCGCTGTGCTCACGTTTTTGTCGCGCGGGTGCACGGCGCGGTGAGCAGGGGTGTTTTGTAAAACGGCGCGGCAAAGAACAGATTGGTTGCATGCCGAACGGTTAAGGCGCCGGACGGAAACACAAACAACCGCGTCACTGACGCAGCACATATAAAGGATCGACGTTATGAAATTTGCACTCAACACACTCGCCGCTTTTGCCCTGACGGCCACAACAGCTTTTGCAGCGGGTGTCGAAGGCCCGGCCATTGCGGATGACGAGGCGGTCGCCAACCCGACCATTGGCGAAGTTATCACTGTGATCAGCCCGTCAAACACCAGCTCACGCTCAGGCAGCGAAGCGATTGATGGCGCCTTCCGGGCCAATCTCTTTGAAGGCGCAAGCGAGATCGACACCACACCGGGTGGCGCGCACTTCCGCTAAGCGCTGACGCAACCAGCCAAACTCTCAAATTCAAAGCGCAGATGCGCACCACTGAAAAGGATAGACCCATGAAACTCGTACTCAACACATTCGCCGCCCTTGCCCTGACTGCCACAACAGCCTTTGCGGCAAGCGCAGAAGGCCCCGCAATGGACCGCGAGCTTGCCTCGGTTTCGGGCACAAGCGGACAGGAAGTTATGATCAAGGCGTCGGGCTTTAGCAGCAAGCGCTCGGGCGATGAGAGCGTGAACGGCAAGATCACCGTGACCCGCTTTGAAGGCGCAAGCGAGATCGACACCACACCCGGTGGCGCACACTTCCGCTAAGCGCTGACGGATTTCTCCCTCTTCCCCCTGAGGGCGGTGTGCTGAAAATGCGCACCGCCTTTTGGCGTAAACGGGGCGCGCGGCATTTTCCTTGGCTTCAAGGGCGGGTTCTGCTTATTGTGTGGGAAATGAACTAAGCGTCAGGAGCTGTCACGATGGCGCATCCGGACCGTGAGGCCGAGCTGTATTTTTCACAACCCTTGAGGCAGATCAGTCTGATGCTGCTGGCTTTGGGGCTGGCAGGGTTTGTGACCATGCTGGCGCTGCCCAGCGTTTTGCCTGTCTTCGAGGCCAACCCCTATCTGAACGGGTTTATCGTTTTTGTTTTTGCCTTGGGCGTCTTGGCGACGTTTTGGCAGATCTATCAGATGATACGCTCTGTGCGGTGGATCGAGGCCTTTGCCGCCGATGTGGCCGAGCGCGAGGGGGTGACGCCGCCTTCGCTGCTCACGCCCTTGGCCACATTGCTCAGCACACGCGGGCGCGGGCGGCAGATCAGCTCTGGCTCGGCGCGCTCTATTCTGGATTCTGTGTCCCAGCGGATTGATGAAGAGCGCGAGATCACCCGCTATATTGTGAGCTTGCTGATTTTCCTCGGGCTTTTGGGCACGTTTTATGGCCTTGCCACCACGGTGCCTGCGCTTGTGGACACCATTCGCGGGCTTGCCCCCGCCGAAGGCGAGAGCGGGGTCGAGACCTTTGGCCGCCTGATGAGCGGGCTTGATAGCCAGCTTTCAGGCATGGGGGTTGCTTTTGCCTCGTCGCTTCTGGGGCTGGCGGGGTCGCTTGTTGTGGGCCTGCTTGAGCTGTTTGCAGGCCATGCGCAAAACCGCTTTTACCGCGAGCTGGAAGAGTGGCTCAGCTCGATCACCCGCCTTGGCTTTGCTTCGGGCGAGGGCGAGGACGGTGGGCAAACGGCTGTGCTGGACGGGGTGCTGGAGCATATGGGCAACCAGATGCAAGAGCTGCAACAGATGTTTGCCGACAGTGACACGCGCCGCGCGGTTGTGGATGCAAAGCTCGGCGGGCTGACCGACTCTATCGAGCGGCTGACCTACCGGCTGGGTGACCAGAACCCGACTGTGGCCGCGCTGACCCGTGTGGCCGAGGGGCAAGAGGCCCTGATCGAGGAGCTGCGCGCGCGTGGCGGCAGCAGCACGGAAGCCGGAATTGACGCGGAAAGCCGCATGCGGCTGCGCTCGATTGACGTGCAGATGCTGCGGGTGCTCGAAGAGATCAGCGCGGGGCGACAAGAGATGATGGCGGAGCTGCGCACGGATCTTACCGCGCTCACGAGCGTTTTGCGCGAGCAAAAGGGCGCTGGCCCCAGACGGGTGCGTATGGTGCAAAAGCCCGGTGAGCCGCCCGAGAGCGAGGGCTAGGCGATGGCGCTTTCCCGCCGCACAGGACAGCGCTTTCAGGCCGCGATCTGGCCCGGGTTTGTTGACGCAATGACGGGTCTTTTGCTGGTTCTGATGTTTGTGCTCACCATCTTTATGGTGGTGCAGTTCGTGCTGCGCGAGACGATCACGGGCCAAGAGACCGAGATGGACCAGCTCAACTCCGAAATTGCCAAGCTGGCGCAGGCTTTGGGCCTTGAACAGCGCCGTGCCACGGGGCTTGAGGCCCGGGTGGCCGAGCTTGGCACAACACTTGAGGCCGCACGCAGCCGTGCGGGCGAGCAGGCGGCGCTGATTGCCAGCTTGCGCGCGGATATGGCTGCGCAAGCTGCGGCCTTGAGCACGGCGGAAACACAGATCACCCGTTTTGAAGCGCAGGTTGCGAGCCTTTTGGCCGACCGCGACCGCGCGGCAAGCGAGGCAGAGGCCTTGCGGGCTGAAAGCGCGGATTTGGCCACGCAGAAGGCGGCTTTGGAGGCGGTGATTGCGGCGGCTGAAGCCGAGGCTGTTGCGAAAGATGCAGAGCTTGCGCGCGTGCAAACGCAGTTGAGCGAGGAAGAGGCGGCGCGGGCCATCGAGCTTGCGGCGGCAGAGGCTCTGCGTGCCAAGCTGGCGGAGGCTGATACCGAGCTGACGGCCATGACACTGGCGCTTGAGGCCGCGCGCAAGGATGCGGAAGAAACGCTCACCTTGCTTGCTGCCGCCGAAGCGGCCAAGCGCGACCTTGGGGCCGAGATCGCGGCTTTACAAAGCGAAGTGAGCGATGCGGATGCGCGCCGTGCGCTTTTGGCGCTGGCCAATGAAAAACTGGGTGCGGAAGAGGCCCGCTCGGCTGAAGCGTTGCGCGAGCAGGCTTTGCTCAACCAGCAAGTGGCGGCTCTGCGTGCCCAGCTGGGCAGCCTTCAGGCGATTATTGATGATTATAAAGAGCGCGATGCGGCGAGCGACATCCAGCTGACAAACCTTGGCCAGGACCTGAACGCCGCTCTGGCGCGCGCCGCCGCCGAGGAGCGCAAGCGCCGCGCGCTGGAAGAGGCCGAGCGGATGCGCCTTGAGGCCGAAAAGCAGAACCTTGAGCGCTATCGCTCAGAGTTTTTCGGGCGGCTGCGCGATGTGATTGGCGCACAGGACGGTGTGCGCATTGTGGGGGACAGATTTGTCTTTTCATCGGAGGTGCTGTTTGCGCAAGGTCAGGCCGACCTGAGCCCTGCGGGGCGTGGCGAGCTGGCCAAGATTGCCGAGATCCTGCGCAATGTGGCGGGTGAAATCCCTGACGAGCTTGACTGGGTGATCCGTGTGGACGGGCACACCGACAATGTGCCGCTGTCGGGGGCGGGCGAATTTGCTGACAACTGGGAGCTGTCGCAGGCGCGGGCGCTGTCTGTTGTGCGCTTTATGGTGCGTTCGCTGGGGATTGCGCCCGAACGGCTGAGCGCCAACGGGTTCGGGCAGTATCAACCCATTGCCACGGGCAACTCCGACGCGGCCCGCGCCCAGAACCGCCGCATTGAGCTGAAGCTGACAGAGAAGTGACGCAAAGGCGCTGCTTGCGCAGCACAGGTTTGTTTGCGTGGGGCTTTGCCCCAAACTTTGCGCGCTTCGAGGGGCTGGGCCCTCCAGACCGCAGGTAAAGCCGGGGGACCAGTCCCCCAGACCACAGGTGAAGCTGGGGGACCAGTCCCCCAGACCCCCTGGGATATTTCGGGCAAAAAGAAAGACTGGCTTGTTTTTGTCTGACAGGCGGGCCAGCTTGGCGGCGGATATTTGGGAGTGTTGTGATGCCAGCTTTGAAGCCGACTGCGTTTAAGGCCGTGATTAAGTGGATTGGTCGTGTGGACGACCGCGAGGCGGGGCTGCGCTCGGTGCCGCTTGAGCGGGCGATGCTGACCTTTGCGGGGCTTGAGGGCGAGGCGCATGGCGGCTTGACGCGTGCCTCCTGCAGCCGTGTGACATCGCAGTATGCGCGCGGCACCGAGATTGCCAATGTGCGCCAGCTGTCGGTGCTGTCTGCGGAGGAGATGGCAGTGAGTGCGGCCAAGATGGGGCTTGAGGCTTTGCAGCCCGAGCATATGGGCGCTTCACTTGTGATTGAGGGCATACCCGACTTCACCTATGTGCCGCCGTCCTCGCGGCTGCAGGCGCCTTCGGGGGCTGTGCTGGTTCTGGATATGGAAAACCGCCCGTGCATCCTCCCTGCCAAAGAGGTGGAAGCCGAGCATGAGGGCTATGGCAAGGCCTTTAAGGCAGCCGCCAAGGGGCGGCGCGGGGTGACCGCTTGGGTGGAGCATGGGGGAGAGATTGCTCTGGGGGATGAGCTTGTCTTGCATATTCCTGACCAGCCTGTCTGGCCGCATTTGGAGGCAGCGCGAAAGATGTGAGGGGCAGGTCGGGGAGACCGCTTGCGACACTCCGCCGCTCTGAGCTTGGGAAATGTCGGATTCTGCGCGCCGCTTTGGCACCCGGGCCGATAGAAGGGCAGTAGGTGAAGCCGGATGGGAAAAAGGAATCCGATATGAGCTATAAGTCCGACATTGAAATTGCCCGCGAGGCCAAGAAGCGCCCTATTCAGGAGATCGGGGAGAAGCTTGGCATTGCGAGCGAGCATCTGCTGCCCTACGGCCACGACAAAGCCAAAGTGAGCCAGAGCTTTATCAACTCTGTGCAAGGCAACAAAAACGGCAAGCTTATTCTTGTGACCGCGATCAACCCGACGCCAGCGGGCGAGGGCAAGACCACAACGACTGTGGGCCTTGGCGATGGTTTGAACGCGATTGGCAAGAAAGCCATGGTCTGTATTCGTGAGGCCAGCTTGGGGCCGAACTTTGGCATGAAAGGCGGGGCTGCGGGAGGCGGCTATGCGCAAGTGGTGCCCATGGAAGACATGAACCTGCACTTTACGGGCGATTTCCATGCGATCACTTCGGCGCACTCGCTTTTGAGCGCGATGCTGGACAACCACATCTATTGGGGCAATGCCGCCGACATCGACACCCGCCGCGTCACGTGGCGCCGTGTGGTGGACATGAACGACCGCAGCTTGCGCCAGATCACATCGAGCCTTGGCGGTGTCTCCAACGGGTTTGCGCGTGAAGACGGGTTTGACATCACGGTGGCGTCTGAAGTCATGGCGATCTTGTGTTTGTCAAAAGATCTCAAAGACCTTGAAGAGCGGCTTGGCAGCATGATTGTGGCCTATCGCCGCGACCGCTCGCCTGTGTATTGCCGTGACATCAAGGCCGAAGGCGCGATGACGGTGCTGCTCAAGGATGCGATGCAGCCCAACCTTGTGCAGACGCTCGAAAACAACCCCGCCTTTGTACACGGTGGCCCGTTTGCCAACATCGCCCATGGCTGTAACTCGGTGATTGCAACGCAGACGGCGCTGAAGCTGACCGACTATGTTGTGACCGAGGCCGGCTTTGGCGCGGATTTGGGCGCTGAGAAATTCATGAACATCAAGTGCCGCAAGGCCGGGCTTGCGCCTGACTGTGTGGTGCTTGTGGCGACGGTGCGCGCGATGAAGATGAACGGAGGCGTGGCCAAGGCTGACTTGGGGGGCGAGAATGTAGCGGCTGTGAACAAAGGCTGTGACAACCTTGGCCGCCACATTGGCAACCTCAAATCTTTCGGGGTGCCTGTTGTGGTTGCGATCAACCATTTTGTCACCGACACCGAGGCCGAAGTGCAGGCTGTGAAAGACTATGTGAAGAGCCAGGGCTCGGAAGCGATTGTCAGCCAGCACTGGGAGTTTGGCTCAAAGGGCAGCGCCGAGCTGGCCAAACGCGTGGCCGAGATTGCCGACAGCGGCGTGAGCCAGTTTGCGCCTCTCTACAAGGACGATCTGCCGCTGTTTGAAAAAATCGAGCGTATTGCCAAGGGCATCTACCGTGCGGATGAGGTGATTGCGGATAAGAAAGTCCGTGACCAGCTCAAGCTTTGGGAAGAGCAGGGCTATGGCCATTTGCCTGTTTGTATGGCGAAGACGCAATACAGCTTCTCGACCGATCCTTCCTTGCGCGGTGCGCCCACGGGGCACTCTGTGCCTGTGCGCGAAGTGCGCTTGAGTGCGGGGGCCGGATTTGTTGTCGTGGTTTGCGGTGAGATTATGACAATGCCGGGCTTGCCAAGAGTGCCCGCAGCGGAGAGTATCCGTTTGAACGACGCAGGCGAGATTGAAGGCTTGTTCTAAGCTTGACGGGGCGGATCACAGGGGGCATCGAGCCCCTTGTGATCCGGTCGCCGCTTTGCGGCTCCTGCCTCCGGCGGGGATATTTAAGGCAAACAGAAAGAGGGCAGCATGAGCGCGACGATTATTGACGGGAAGGCCTTTGCAGCGACGGTGCGTGAGAAGGTTGCGGGGCATGTGAGCCGCCTCAAGGAAGAGCACGGGATCACACCGGGCCTTGCTGTTGTTCTGGTGGGGGAAGATCCTGCGAGCCAGGTTTATGTGCGCTCCAAGGGCAAGATGACGGTTGAAGTCGGTATGAACTCTGTCGAGCACAAGCTTGATGTGGACACAGCCGAGGCCGACCTTTTGGCGCTGATTGATGCGCTGAATAACGACCCCGCGATTCACGGTATTCTGGTGCAGCTGCCCTTGCCCAAGCATCTCAACGAAGATCTGGTGATCAACTCGATTGACCCTGCCAAGGATGTGGACGGGTTTCACATTTCGAATGTTGGTCTGCTTGGCACGGGGCAGAAGAGCATGGTGCCTTGCACGCCCTTGGGCTGCCTTATGATGCTGCGTGACCACCATGGTAGCTTGTCGGGGCTGGATGCTGTTGTGATCGGGCGCTCAAATATTGTGGGCAAGCCTATGGCGCAGCTTCTTTTGGGCGATAGCTGTACTGTGACCATTGCGCATTCGCGCACCAAGGATTTGCCCGATGTCGTGCGCCGTGCCGATATTGTTGTGGCGGCTGTCGGGCGGCCCGAGATGGTGCCGGGGGACTGGATCAAAGAGGGGGCAACCGTGATCGATGTGGGCATCAATCGCATTGAGCGGGATGGCAAGACGAAGCTTGTCGGCGATGTGGACTTTGAGAGCTGCGCGGCTGTGGCCGGGGCGATCACGCCTGTGCCCGGTGGCGTAGGCCCGATGACGATTGCCTGCCTGCTGGCCAATACAGTCACGGCGTGCTGCCGTGCCAACGGGCTGGCAGAGCCTGAAGGGCTGACAGCTTAAGGTCTTGACCTTAAAAGATTTGGGGCGCGTTGAGCAGAGGCTTGGCGCGCCTTTTTCTATGTGCGTGGCATGGGCATGGCGCTGGGGGTTGGCCCTGTGAGGATGGCCAGAGCCTCGGGGCGCATGAGGGTGCTGAGCACTTCGGCATGGCTTTGCAGGCCGCCTGTGTAGGTGCCGAAGGCGGGCATGATGAGCCTGTCGCTGTCGAGCAAGAAGCACGGGCGCGTGACGCTGCGGCCCTTGACGGCGAGCGTGGCCTTTGGGTGGTAGTGGCCAGACACTTCGCCGGCGTTTGCCGCCTTGGCCTCATGGGCGAAGGTGAGGGGCGCAAGGGGCAGTGCGGCAAGATGTGCGCCGCCAAGGTCTACTGGCCCCGGGTCGTGGTTGCCCTCGATCCAGACCCAGCGACGGCCCGCTTGCATCCGTGAAATCCAGAGCTTGTCATCAAGGCTGAGCGCCTCGGCGGCGGCGGTGTCATCAAAGCTGTCGCCAAGACAGATGATTGTGGTGGCGCGGGTTGCTTCTATTTCGTCGTCCAGCCGCGTGAGCGTGTCGCGGGTCTCGTACGGGGGCATCTGGCCCATGCCGCGCCGCGCCATGCGCTCGGCCTTGCCAAGGTGCAGGTCTGACACGCAGAGCAGCGACTGCGCAGGCCAGTAGAGCGCGCCTGATCCACGTGCGACCAAATCAGCGCCAGCGAGAGTAAATGCATATCCATCCATGCGGTATGGGTGGCCCAGCGGCGCGGCTTTGGCAAGGGGAATAGAGCTCAGGACAGACCCGCTGTTGCCATGAGGCGGGCGGTTTCTTCGGCCAGAAGCCGCTCTTCGGCCAAGCCCTTCACGGGGACTTTGCCGACCTCAAGAAAGAGCGGCGCGGCGAAGGGCGAGACGCGCGCAAGGCGCTGTGTGATGATCTTGCCTTGAGTGGTTTCAAGGCGGGATTTGATGCGGGCGAAATCGACCAGACCTGTCATGGCTTGGGTGCGGGTGATCTGCATCAGGAGGTGATCAGGCTCGTATTTTTGCAAGGTGTCATAGAGAATGTCGGAGCTGAAGGTGGCCTGCCGCCCCGACTTGCGCGCGCCTGGGCTGTTGCGCTCGATGAGGCCTGCGATGGTGGCGACAGCGCGAAAGCTGCGCTTCATCACGGCGTTGCCCGCAAGCCATGTTTCCAGGCCTTCTTCCAGCGCCGTAAGATCAAAGAGCGGGGCCGCATCGGTGACGGGATCAAGCCCCCAGATAAGCGTGGCGTAGTCGGTGGCGACAAACCCGAGCGGGGCGAGGCCCAGCTCCTCCATGCGCTTGGTGAGCAGAAGGCCCAGCGTTTGTTGGGCGTTGCGGCCTGCAAAGCCGTAGACGCAGATGTGCTCGCGCCCGTCATGGGGGAAGCTCTCGATGAGCAGGCTTTGGGCTGTGGGCAGCTCGGAGGTGCTGGCTTGTAGCGCGATCCAGTCTTGGGTGTGGGCGGGCAGGGCCGAATGATCGCCGTGTAGCAGTGTGAGAATGCGCTGCGACAGTTGCAGCGAGGTGGAGAATTTGGAGCCATTGAAGGTCGCCACCTTGGGCTTTTTGCCCGCGTTTGGAGAGACTTCGACAGTCATTTCGCGCAGGCCTTCGTAGCGGACAATGCGCCCGCCGATCAGGAAGGTATCGCCCTTGGTGAGTGTGGCGGCGAAGGCTTCTTCAACCTCGCCCAACGGCGCGCCGCGTCCGCGCAGGCGCACCTTGAGCAGGTCGGCGTCTTGTATTGTGCCGATGTTCATGCGGATGCGCTGGGCGGCGCGCGGGTCACGCAGGTGCCAGAGGCCGTCAAGCTGCATGAGGCGTTGCCATTTGTCATAGGCGCGAAAGGCGTAGCCGCCCGTGGCAACAAAATCGAGGCAGGTCTCAAAGACATGGCGCGGCAGGTCAGAGTAGGCGCCTGCTGTGGTGACTTCTTCATAGAGGGCGCTGGCCTCAAACGGTCCGGCGCAGGCGCAGATGAGAATGTGCTGGCAGAGGACATCGAGCGGGCCTCGGGGCTGTGGCTCGCTGTCCAGATCGCCCTCAAGGGCGGCATCGATGGCTGCGCGACATTCGATCACCTCCCAGCGGTTGGCGGGCACGAGCATGGCCTTGGAGGGGGCATTGTAGCGGTGTTCGGAGCGGCCGATGCGCTGGACAAGGCGCTTCACGTTTTTGGGCGCGCCCACTTGGATGACAAGGTCGACTGCGCCCCAGTCAATCCCCAGATCAAGGCTGCCCGTGCAGACGACGGCGCGCAAAGACCCTGCGACCATGGCGGCCTCGACCTTTTCGCGCTGCTCGCGGGCGAGGGAGCCGTGGTGGATGCCGATGGGCAAGCTCTCCTCATTGGCGAGCCAGAGATTGTGAAAGAAGATCTCGGCCTGCGCGCGGGT
>NZ_CBFHTG010000028.1:0-23481 GCF_965658795.1 Lentibacter sp.
GACTGTTTCAGGAGCAAGCTTGGCAAACAACTTTGACCAAAACATGAAGAGACTGTGATTTTGGGGGAGGGCGGGGCAGAAGGCGCTGGCCAGTCTGGACGCGCTGTGTCTTTTTCGCGGGCACGGCGCGAAAGGAATTATTATGTCAGATGCGGATGACTACAAAGCCAAGATGAAAGCTGTGCAAAAGGCACATCAGGACAAGCAGAGAGAACTGAGAGACCCTGAAAAGGGGCTTGTCTTGGTGCATACTGGAAATGGGAAGGGGAAAAGTAGCTCGGCCTTTGGTGTGATTGCCCGCGCCCTTGGCTGGAAGCAGCGCGTGGGCGTTGTACAGTTTGTCAAAGGTAAGTGGGTGACAGGGGAAAAGCAGTTTTTTGATGCGCTCGGCGGTGTGGACTGGCACATGATGGGCGAGGGCTTCACGTGGGATTCACAAGACAAGGCACGCGACATTGCTGCGGCAGAAGCGGCTTTGGCGAAGGCGCGCGAGATGATGGTGAGCGGCGACTACGACCTCATCGTACTGGATGAGATCAATATTTCGTTGCGCTACGACCAGATTGCTTTTGCGCCAGTTCTGGAAGCGTTAGAGGCAAGAGATTCGCGCACAGGGGTGATCTTGACGGGACGCAATGCCCCGCAGGAGCTGGTGGATTATGCTGATCTTGTGACGGTGATGGAAGAGGTTAAGCACCCGTATAAAGCGGGTATCAAAGCGCAGCGCGGTGTGGACTTTTAAGGATCGAATTGCGCTTGCGCGCAATCCGACCAATGCGAGAGGGGCTTTGCCCCTCTCGCGCTCTCCCCAGGATATTTTGAGCAAAAAGAAAGCCCGGGAAGAGCGCGGTTTGGTTTAGCTGCGGACGAGCTTTTCGTAGGCGTCGGAGATATCACGGGTGAGCGCGCCAACTTCGAAATTGTAGTCGCCGATCTGGCCAACGGGTGTGACCTCGGCAGCGGTGCCTGTGAGCCAGCATTGCTCGAAGCCTTCAAGCTCTTCTGGCATGATGTGGCGCTCGTGTACTGTGATGCCGCGCTCTTTGAGCATGCTGATCACAGTTTGGCGGGTGATGCCGTTGAGGAAGGCGTCGGGCGTGGGTGTGTGGACTTCGCCGTCTTTGACGAAGAAGATATTGGCCCCCGTCGCTTCGGCGACATAGCCGCGGTAATCAAACATCATTGCATCCGAGCAGCCTTTGGCTTCGGCGGCATGTTTGGACATGGTTGCGATCATGTAGAGGCCTGCGGCTTTGGCTTGTGAGGGCGCGGTCTCGGGGCTGGGGCGCTTCCACTTGGCGATGTCGAGCTTCGCGCCTTTGAACTTGGCGTCACCGTAGTAATTGCCCCACTCCCACACGGCGACAGCCATGTGCACAGGGTTGCGGGCGGAGGCGACACCCATATCCGGGCCAGCGCCACGCCAGGCTACGGCGCGCACATAGGCGTCTTGCAGGCCGTTGGCTTCGAGCGCTGCCTGTTTGGCGGCTTCGATTTCATCGACGCTAAAGGGAATGTCAAAGTCGATCAGCTTGCCAGAATTGATCAGGCGCTGTGAGTGCTCACGCGATTTGAAGATTTTGCCGTCATAGCAGCGCTCGCCCTCGAAGACCGAGCTGGCATAGTGCAGCGCATGGGTGAGAATGTGGACATTTGCGTCGCGCCATTCGACCAGTTTACCATCCATCCAGATTTTGCCGTCACGATCATCATAGCCTGACATAGTGGTCTCCTCCGCGTGTCAGTTTCGTATTGTTGCGCAAAATACGACCGAAGTGGACATAATGTTGCGCAAAAACTGAGAATCGCTAACAGTTCAACCTTGGAATGTCAATAAAGCTGACTTAAAATCAGGCGAGGCAGAGGGAAGTGAAGATATGAGTGAGCCGATCACTGGCGACAGCCTGTTGTTCTTGACCGATGAGCAACTGCAACAGGGGATCGAGGGTATGTTCTTTGCCTATCGTGGCTTTACGGCCGACCCTGACCGTATTCTGGAAGAGTTGAACCGCGACCGCGACCAAAGCTACGGGCGCGCGCACCACCGCGCTGTGCATTTTATCGGGCGGGCGCCCGGCACGACGGTGAAGAACCTGCTCGAGATTCTTGGTGTCACCAAGCAATCACTCAACCGTGTCTTGCGCACGTTGATGGAGGATGGCCTTGTAGAGGGCAAGGTGGGTGGCAGCGACCGACGCGAGCGGCATTTGTTCCTCACCGAGGCAGGACGAACGCTTGAGCGGCAACTCTCGGAAGTGCAGCGCGCGCGTATGCGGGATGCCTACCGGACGGCGGGCCCTGACGCGGTGCGCGGGTTTCGCCAAGTGCTGGAGGCGATGATGGAGACAGAGTTGCGCAAGAAATACATGGCTTTGAAGGACAAAAGCGAATGAGTGACGTTGATGCGCATCTGTTGATTGTGGACGATGACGAGCGGATAAGAACGCTGCTCCAGAAATTCCTGATGCGCGCGGGCTTTCTTGTATCGGGCGCGCGTGATGCGGCCCATGCACGGCGGCTTCTGGCGGGGCTTGATTTTGACCTGATCGTGATGGATGTGATGATGCCCGGGGAAACGGGTGTCGATCTGACGCGCGCGGTGAGGGAAACATCGCAGGTGCCTATCATGCTGCTCACAGCCAAGGGCGAGACGGAAGACCGTATTGCGGGGCTGGAGGCGGGGGCAGATGACTATCTGGCCAAGCCGTTTGAGCCCAAGGAGCTTTTGCTCAGGATCAACGCTATCTTGCGGCGGATGCCGGAAGTGGTGGCGGAAGACGTGAAGCCCAAGGTGCTGGGGCTTGGGAGCTTTCAGTATGATATCGAGCGGGGCGAGCTGTGGCAGGGTGAGATGCTTGTGCGCCTGACGGCGACAGAGACCCAGCTGATGAAGATTTTTTCCGGCGCTGTGGGAGACGCGATCAGCCGTGTAGCGCTTGTGGAGGCTTTGGGGCGGGACCACGGGCAAGCCCAGGAGCGCGCGATTGATGTGCAGATCACGCGACTGCGGCGCAAGATTGAGCGCGACCCCAAGCAACCGCGCTATTTACAGACGGTGCGCGGGGCGGGGTATATGCTGGCACCTGACTGAAGCTTCGAATTTTCGCTTTGCGAAAATCCGACCGTCTGGGGAACCAGTCCCCCAGACCCCCTGGGATATTTGGGGCAAAAAGAAAGACTATGGTCTCTCAGGTGAAGAGGTTGGCGTAGGTTTCGCGGAGTGCCTTTTTTTGGACCTTGCCCATGGTGTTGCGTGGGAGTTCGGGCAGAAGCAGGATGTGTTTGGGCTGCTTGAACTTGGCCAGCTTTTCAGAGGTGACAGCTTGTATTGCCTCAAGTGTGAGGCTCTGGTCTGAAGGCACAACAACGGCGACAACAGCTTCGCCAAAGTCGGGGTGGGGCACGCCGATAACGGCGCTTTCCAACACGCCGTTGATATCATCGATCAGGCTTTCGACTTCTTTGGGGTAGACGTTGAAGCCACCTGTGATGATGAGGTCTTTGCCGCGGCCAACGATGCTGATGTAGCCGTCTTCATCCATCACACCCAGATCGCCTGTGATGAACCAGCCATCGGGGCGCAGCTCTTCGGCTGTTTTCTCGGGCATCTGCCAATAGCCCTTGAAGACATTTGCACCACGCACTTCGATTGTTCCGATCTCGCCTTGGGCCACCTCGCCTTCACGGCCCATGATGCGCAGCTCAACGCCCGGGAGCGGAAGGCCGACTGTGCCGGGGCGGCGGGTGCCTGTGTAGGGGTTGGAGGTGTTCATGTTGGTTTCTGTCATGCCGTAGCGCTCGAGGATGGTGTGGCCTGTGCGGGCCTGCCACTGCTCATGTGTGTCCACCAGCATGGGGGCGGAGCCAGAGATGAAGAGGCGCATATTGGCGGCGCGGTCGCGCGTCAGCTGCGGATCTGCGAGCAGACGGGTATAGAAGGTCGGCACACCCATGAGCACGGTGGCTGTCGGCAGGGCTTCTAGCACGGCCTCGGGCGAGAAACTGTTGAGAAAATGAAGTGTCGCCCCTGATACCAGCGCCAGGTTGGTGGCCACGAACAGCCCGTGGGTGTGGAAGATGGGAAGGGCATGGATGAGCACGTCTTGGTCTGTGAACTGCCAGTAGCCTTTCAGGCAGGCCGCGTTGGAGTAGAGGTTGTCATGGCTGAGCATCGCGCCTTTGGAGCGGCCTGTTGTGCCTGAGGTGTAGAGAATGGCGGCCAGATCATCGGCGGTGCGGGGCACGGGGGCGACAATGGCATCAGAGAGGGCCTCTGTCAGGGAGCCTGTGCCGTTTGCGCCCAGAGTGAAGACGCGCGCCTCGCCTGCAAGCGGTGTCACTTCGGCCACGCGCGCAGGGTCGCAGACCACGATGGCTGGTGTGGCGTCATCGAGGAAATAGGCCAGCTCGGAGGCTGTATAGCCGGTGTTGAGCGGCAGGAAGACACCGCCTGCGGCGACTGTGGCAAGGTAGAGCTCAAGCGCTGTGAGAGACTTCTCGACTTGCACGGCCACACGATCACCCGGCTTCAGGCCCGCGCTTGTGAGAACGGCGGCGAGGTGGAGCGCGTTTTGGAGGGTTGCTCCATAACTTTGGGGCGCAGCATCGGGCGCTTGGGCAAAAGTCTTTTCCGGGTGGGCTTTGCCATAGGCTGCGAGGCGGGAGAAAAGGTAGTTTTCAGTCATGTTGGCCCTCAGATTTGCGCAGAGTTGATGCGGCTTTGTCTTTGCAAGTGCAAGAGGGCAATTGACCTCAGGCGAGCTGCGCGCAATGGTCGCGCCGAAAGGGAGGCCCTCATGCATCCGCTCAAAGGCATCGCGCTGAAACTCTGTTCTGTTGTGACATTTATCACCATGGCCTCTCTGATCAAGGCCAGTGCTGCGCACGTGCCTGCGGGGCAGGCTGTGTTCTTTCGCTCTGTTTTTGCCTTGCCCGTTATTCTGGCCTGGCTCGCTATGCGGGGCGATCTGCGCACCGGGCTGAAGGCGGCTTCGCCTATGGGGCATTTCTGGCGCGGGTTCGTTGGCACGGCGGCGATGGGCCTTGGCTTTGCGGGGCTGGGGCTGTTGCCGCTGCCCGAGGTCACAGCCATTGGCTACGCTGCGCCGCTGCTCACGGTTATTCTGGCGGCGATGTTTCTGGGCGAACAGGTGCGCCTTTTCCGGCTTGCGGCAGTGGCACTGGGGATGGTGGGTGTTCTCATCGTTTTGGGGCCACGGCTGAGCGCGTTTTCGGGCGATACGGTCGAAAAGACAGCGGCGCTGGGCGCGATGCTTGTGCTCACAGGGGCGCTTTGTGCGGCGCTGGCCCAGATTTACATTCGTAAGCTTGTGGCGACCGAGCAGACATCGGCGATTGTGTTTTACTTCTCGGTGACCTCGGCGCTGCTTTCGCTGCTGACCTTGCCATTTGGCTGGGTTGTGCCAACAGGGCGTGAGGCCACATTTTTGATCATGGCGGGTTTGCTTGGCGGTATGGGGCAGATTTTTCTGACCTCGGCCTACCGCTTTGCGCCTGCTTCTGTGGTTGCGCCGTTTGACTATGCTTCGATGCTTTTTGCCATTTTGATTGGCATGTTCTTTTTCAACGAAGTTCCAGATGCGCGCACAATCGGTGGGGCTGCTCTTGTTATTCTGGCGGGAGTGATCATCATCTGGCGGGAACACCAGCTTGGGCTGGAGCGCGGACGTGCGCGGCGCGGAATGACACCGCAGGGATAAAGACAGATTAGGAGGCAGATATGCCAACAGTTGGAGAAGCACTTGTTGCGCGGCTTAAAGCGCATGGGGTGAGCCATGTTTTCGGCATCCCCGGGGTGCACACCGTTGAGCTGTATCGTGGGCTGGCTGCGTCGGGCATTGCCCATATCACCCCGCGCCACGAGCAGGGTGCCGGCTTTATGGCGGATGGCTATGCGCGCGCCTCTGGTAAGCCGGGGGTGGCGTTTGTCATCACGGGGCCGGGGCTGACAAACACGCTGACGCCCATGGCGCAGGCGCGGGCAGACAGCGTTCCGATGCTGGTTGTTTCAGGTGTGAACAAGACGCCTACGCTGGGCAAGGGGCTGGGCTGTCTGCACGAGCTGCCTGACCAGTTGGCGCTGTCAAAAACAGTGTCTATCACAGCCGAACAGATCGAAACGGCTGAGAGCCTGATGCCTGCGATTGACGCGGCGTTTGAGGGCATGGCGGCAGCGCGTGGCGGGCCGTATCATATCGAAATTCCGATTGATGTGGCCAAGCACGACCATGCAAAAGTGGGTGTTGCCCCGGCCTTGCCAGCGGCGCAAACGCCTGATGCGGGGCAGATTGCTGCGCTGTCTGAGGCGTTGATGCAGGCGGAGCGCGTGGTGATCCTTGCGGGCGGTGGCGCAAAGCGTGCCGAGGCGGCGCTGGGCCAGCTGGCCGAGCGGCTCGATGCGCCAGTTGTGCTGACGGTGAATGCACGCGGGATGATGCACAAGCACCCCCTTGGTGTTCCTGCCAGCCCGAGCCTGAACGCGGTGCGCGCCGCGATTGCCGAAGCGGACTTTGTGCTGGCCGTGGGGACAGAGTTTGGCCCGACGGATTATGATATGTATGCGCTTGGCGAGATGCCTGCGATGAAGCGTTTGGCGCGGATTGATATCTGTGCCGCGCAGCTTGCGCGCCACGCGGCCGAGATGACGCTCAAGGCTGATGCGGGTGCTGCGCTTGAGGCGCTTCTGGCGGCGGTTTCTGACAAGCCGATTGGCGACGGTGCCGCGCGGGCCGAGGCGGCGCGCAAGGCGGCTTGGGATGAACTCAGCGAAGATTACCGCATGATGTGTGGTATGCTTGATGTGATCCGCGAGGCGCGCCCCGGTGCGCTTGTGGTGGGGGACAGCACCCAGCCGATTTATGCGGGGAACCTCTTTTACGACCATGATGTTGCGGGGGGCTGGTTTAATGCTGCCACGGGCTTTGGCGCTTTGGGCTATGCTATTCCTGCGGGTATTGGTGCGCAGTTTGCCAAGCCGCATCAGCCTGTTGTTGTCATTGCCGGTGATGGCGGGGCGCAGTTTACCCTGCCCGAGCTGATGACCGCCGCGCAGGAGAAGCTGCCGATGACATTCATCATCTGGAACAATGGCGGCTATGGCGAGATCGAACTCACCATGCAGAACGCCGATATTGATGTGGTGGGCTGTGACCCGAAGCCACCGTTGTTTGAGCATGTGGCGGCGAGCTGCGGGATGCCTTACACTCGCGTTGTGGCTGAGCCTGAGGCGCTGCGCGCGGCCCTGCGGCCCAAAGCGGGGCAGGTTGGCCCTGTGATGATCGAGATCGACGCACCGTTTATTGCGAGCTGAGGGGGTATTTTGGCCAATTTTGTGACTGTTCCTGCGAAAGCCACGCCCGAAAGTGGCGCGTGGTGTGACCTGCATCAAGAGCGCCCGCGCGGGCTTTTGCCTGCGGCAGACCGTAAGTGCGTGGCTGGTTATGTGACGGCCAACCCCGAGTGGGCGGGCGTTGTGCTCTTTGTGGGAGAGGTGAGCCATTGGGTGCAAGTGTCTGCGGGAGAGATTGTGAGCTTCCAGTCGTTTCTCACGGGGCGGCTGGCGCAGGTTTTGGGCGCTGAAGGCGCGCCTGATGCAGATGTTTTGCAAGACACGATGAGCCAGCCCGAGCGGCTCGCCGGGCTTTTGCGCAGCGCGGAGGTGTCTGGCAACCCGGGCGCAGCGCTTGGCGCGCTTATCGGGGCCGAGCTGGCTGCGACGCGGGCCTTTTGGCTGGGTGCTGACTTGCGGCTGATGGGCGATGGCCCGTTGGCAGACGCTTATGAAGCGGCGCTGCGTGCACAGGCTGCCTGGGTCACCCGCAGCTAAAACACGATCTGAAAGCTTGCGCCCTTTGCCGAAGGCACAAGCGTTATCTCGGCGCCGTTGGCCTCAAGCATGGTGCGCGTGACGGCGAGGCCCATGCCTGTGCCGCCCGTGTTGCGGCGTGTGGTGAAGAACGGATCAAAGATGCGTGCGCGGTCGCCTTCGGCCACGCCTGTGCCGTTGTCAGAGAGGGTGAGTGCACCGTCTTCTGCTGTCAGCGTGAGTGCGCTTGCGCCGTGGTTCGCGGCGTTTTGAGCCAGCTGCTCCAGCACGGCTGTGAGCGCGGTTGCATCCAGCGGAAGCGGCGCATCAGCGGCTACCGACACTGTGAGCGTGTCGGGCAAGTTGCCCAGCACATCGGCCAGACGTGTTGGCCCCCGCCCATAGGGCGCGCGGGCAGCGGCAAGGGCGCGCAGGCTGTTGAGCAGGCTTTGCATCCGTGCGCTGGAGGTGTGGATAGAGCCGAGCAGCTGTGCGCGATCCTCAGGGTCATCCACCCCTGCTTGTAGCAGTTCGGCGGCAGCTGTGATGCTGGTGAGAGGTGATTTCAGCTCATGGGTGACATGATCAGAATAGGCGCGGATACCGGCCTCGCGGTTTTGCAAGGCTTTGGCCATATCATCAACCGAGCCAGCCAGCGCGCTGAACTCGGGTGTGCCGAAATGCGGAGGCAAGGGCGCATCAACTGCGCCAGCCTTCACCGCTTTGGCGTAGGCTGTGAGCGCATAGACAGGGCGCAACACGAGCCGCCAGAGCAGGTAGGCCAGAATGGCCGTGGCCCAGAGCGCGAGCCAGCCGATGAGCCATGTTGTTTCGGCCCAGCCGAGAATATTGCCCGCCAGTTTGAAGTAGCCGATGCCAACAAGCGGCAGGCAAAACACCGCCGCAAGCGTGCCGCCGATCACAAGCGCGAGGGGCGGACGCCACTTTTGGGTGATGCGGTTTTGCTTCACTGGCCCAGACATGCGCCCATCCTTACACCGACGCCATGCACCGTTTCGATTGCGTCGCTTGCGCCGTGCTCTGAAAGCTTTGCGCGCAGGTTGCGCAGGTGGCTGTCAACGGTGCGATCAGAGACATGGATGGTCGGGCCATAGACGGCATCCGATATCTGGACGCGGGAATAGACATTGTCGGGCCGTGCCATGAGGAAGGAGAGAAGCGCCATTTCGCGCTGTGTGAGAGACAGATCAACTGCGCCAAAGCGGCAGAGATGCTTGGCGGGGTCAACCGAGAGCAAGCCGCGCTTGAGCGGGCCGAGGCTGGCCGATGTGCTGCCGCCGCTGCGCTTGAGGATCGACTTTATGCGCGCCACAAGCTCGCGGGGCGAGAAGGGCTTGGTAACATAATCATCCCCGCCGATTTCAAGGCCGATGACCTTGTCTATCTCGTCGTCGCGGGCGGTGAGGAACAAGACGGGTGTTTCCTTTTCCGCGCGCAGGCGGCGGCACAGCTCTATGCCGTCTATCGCAGGGAGGCCTATGTCGAGCACGATCAGATCATCCTGACCGTTGAGCGCCTTGGCCAGACCTTCGGCGCCATCGCCCGCTTCGCGCACTGTATGGCCCGCTTGCTTGAGGGTGATGCGCAGCACATCGCGGATCTGGGGGTCATCGTCGATGATCAGTATGTTGGCCATGTTGCGGCCTCCTCGGCTTGCGTGAGTGCGTTTAAGCTACGCTGCAAGCGCCAATCCCGAAAGCCCCATTCGCGCCAGTCTGCAAACTGCAGGGTTGTAAGGCGCGGGCCGGGGCAAATGGCATGGCCGACGCGCATTTCAAATGCGGTGACGGCGGGGAGCGCGTGTTCGTTGAGCGAGCAGACATAATCCGGGTCAAGCAGGCGGTCCTGGCCAAGGTTGTGGCGCGCAATGGTGGCGGAAAAGCTGACGAAGCTGGCCGCATAAAGCGCCGCAAGACCAAGGAGCGCTGCACGGGTGAGCAACCAGCTTGCAGGCTTGTTGCGTATGACCTGATAGATCACCAGCGCGAGGCCGAGCGCGACGACGACCATCCAGATGCCAGCGGCCATGCGCAGGTGTGTGAGGCCGTATTGGGCCACATAAAGCTCGAGCCGCAGGAGCGAGGAGAGGACAAGAAATACATTTTGAGCGACCCAAGCGAGCAAGGCGAGGCGCAGTGCGCGGCTGCCCTCGGTAAAGGGGCGCGTGAGGAGGGCGAAGACACCTGCGAGGAGGGCTGTGGCCAGAAGGGGGTATGCGCCACGATGGGCGTAGGCGGCATATGTCATGCCATCAGGAAGCGCGACACCGCCCCAGAGATAGGTGATGTCGGACAGGGTTTGCACAGCGAAGAGCGCGTTGAAGAGCAGGAGCGAGCGACAGACAGAGCCAGCATTGAACGCGGCAGGCGCCGCGGGCAAAGCGGGCGTGGTATAGCCGAGCTTGAGGCGTTCGCGCATCGCGGGGGCGACAAGGAAAGGCAGGATGAGCAACGCTGTGCCGCACCAGAACAGCAGGCGATAGACTGTTTCGACACTGGGGCCGTGAGCGGGCAAGAGGCCGGTGAGCCAGCCCTGCATCATCGGGTTGGCCGACAGGAGCAGCGCGGCGAAGACAAGGCCCATGCCCAGCGGCAGAAGCCAGCCTTGGGAGAGCGCTGAAAGCGAGGCCTGCGGGCGCTTGGAAAAAGCGACATTGGCCCCACGAGACACTTCGGAGCACACGGCGGCGGGTGCGCCAGTGACAAACCTGAGCGCAGCCGTGAGCCAGCGAGAAAGCCCGTGCCAGCCGCCCAGAACGATCCAGCTTGCGCCGAGCACGAGACCGAGAGCAAAGAAGCCTTGCGAGAGCGCTTGGGGCTGCTCGACCAGCGGCAAAGAGAGCAGCGCGCCAACAGCAAGGCCGCCCCCGCCGCGCCGCCCGTTGAGGAGCCAGAGCGCAAGCAAAATGAGCATGCCGAAAAGAGCCAGCGAGAGGCCTGGCTGCGCCTGCCATGTGAGCGCATCACCCGCCATCACGAGCGCGAGCAGAGCGATAAGGCGGGGCAGGAGCGGCTGCTCTTTGCGGCCTGTTTCAGGGCGGTGCGCACGGGGTGGCGTGTTGATCCACCATCCGTCCATTTGCACCGAATTTGGCACGCCGCGTATGAGAAATGTTTTCATTTTACTGTCCTCGGGTTTCTTTGATTGCCCTCTGTATGGGCCCCGCATGTGCAGGCTGATCGGGGTGTTTGTGCAGTTTTTGTGCAGATCGCTCCGCGAGGTCAGCGCTTGCCTTTGCGCGGCGTGCGTGAGACTTTTGGGCAAGGCCAAAGAGGGCAACAGAATGATCATCAAAGACAAAGCGGGGCAGGTTCATCTTCCCCAGACAACCGAGCCGCGCAACGCGGGGATGCCGCTAGACCTTGACTGGGTGGCGCGGGTGCAGGCCAACACCTCGGCCATAGAGCGGCGCGCGGCGAGCCTGCCTGCGCGGCGCTCTGTGAAAAAGGCGCATCAGGCGGCTTGGCTGCTCAAAGCGCTCACCTGCATCGACCTCACCACCCTTGCGGGCGATGATACGGCAGGGCGTGTTGCGCGGCTTTGTGCCAAGGCGCGCCAGCCCGTGCGCGAGGATATTCTGGAGGCGCTCGGCATGGGGCCGATCACTGTGGGCGCTGTCTGTGTGTATCACGATATGATCGCGCCTGCGGCCGAGGCGCTGGCGGGGTCGGGCATTCCTATCGCAGCTGTCAGCACGGGCTTTCCTGCGGGGCTTTCGCCGTTTCACCTGCGCGTCAAAGAGATCGAAGAGAGCGTAAAAGCAGGTGCGAGCGAAATCGATATTGTCATCTCGCGGCGGCATGTTCTGACGCAGGATTGGCAGGCGCTCTATGACGAGATGCGCGCCTTTCGTGCGGCCTGTGGCGATGCGCATGTGAAGGCCATTCTGGCGACAGGCGAGCTTGGCTCCTTGCGCAATGTGGCGCGTGCGAGCCTCATATGCATGATGGCGGGGGCTGACTTTATCAAGACCTCAACGGGCAAGGAAAGCGTGAACGCGACCCTGCCTGTGAGCCTTGTGATGATCCGCGCGATCCGGGATTATGAGGCCGCAACGGGCTTCCGCATTGGCTACAAGCCCGCAGGCGGGATCAGCAAGGCCAAGGACAGTTTGGTCTACCTTTCGATGATGAAAGAGGAGCTGGGCGACAGGTGGCTTCAGCCCGATTTGTTCCGCTTTGGGGCGTCGAGCCTTCTGGGCGATATCGAGCGGCAATTGGAACATTATGTGACGGGGGCCTACTCGGCCAGCTACCGCCATGCAGCAGGATAAGAGCATGACTATCAAAGAGATTTTTCAGAGCATGGACTACGGCGAAGCCCCCGAGAGTGCGGCGGAGGCCTTTGCGTGGATCACTGACAATGGTGCGCAGTTCGGGCAGTTTATTGACGGGGCATTCACGCCGCCGCGCGCAGACTTTCTGAGCCGTAACCCGGCCAATGGCGAGACGCTTGCGGAGCTTTCGCAGGCCACCTCGGAAGAGGTTGACCAAGCCGTTGCCGCAGCGCGCAAAGCACAGGGCAAATGGGAGAAGCTCGGCGGCCATGGGCGGGCGCGTGTGCTCTACGCGATTGCGCGATTGCTCCAGAAGCACAGCCGCCTTTTTGCGGTGCTTGAGACGCTGGACAACGGCAAGCCGATCCGTGAGAGCCGCGATATTGATATCCCGCTCGTGCAGCGGCATTTCTATTACCATGCAGGCATGGCGCAGCTGATGGAGCGTGAGCTGCCTGATGCGCAGGCGCTGGGCGTTTGCGGGCAGATTATCCCGTGGAACTTCCCGCTGCTTATGCTGGCGTGGAAGGTCGCGCCAGCGCTGGCGATGGGCAATACGGTGGTGCTCAAGCCTGCCGAATACACCTCGCTTACGGCGCTTTTGTTTGCCGATATCTGCCGCCAAGCGGGCCTGCCCAAGGGTGTGCTCAACATCATTACGGGCGACGGTGCTGTCGGTGAGATGATTGTCAGCCACACTGATATCAACAAGATCGCCTTCACAGGCTCGACAGCTGTGGGCCGCAAGATCCGCACGGCGACGGCAGGAAGCGGCAAGGCGCTGACGCTGGAGCTGGGCGGTAAGTCTCCTTACATTGTCTTTGACGACGCTGACCTTGATTCAGCCGTGGAAGGGCTGGTCGACGCGATCTGGTTTAACCAAGGGCAAGTCTGCTGCGCAGGCTCGCGGCTCTTGGTGCAAGAGGGCGTGGCGGAGAGCTTTTACACCAAGCTCAAAGCACGGATGGCCAAGCTGCGGGTTGGGTCGCCTCTCGATAAATCTATCGACGTGGGGGCGATTGTTGATCCTGTGCAGCTCAAATCCATCGAAAGCATGGTTGCAGCCAATGATGAAGGAAACCTTTACGCAGCACCCGTAGAGCTGCCGAGCGAGGGCTGCTTTTATGCGCCCACGCTCATCACGGGGCTGTCGCCTGCCAGCAAGCTGATGCAGGAAGAGATATTCGGGCCTGTGCTTGTCAGCACAACATTCCGCACGCCAGCCGAGGCGGTGAGCCTCGCCAACAACACACGCTATGGGCTTGCCGCAACCGTCTGGAGCGAGAATGTAAACCTCGCGCTCGACATTGCGCCCAAGCTCGCGGCCGGGGTTGTCTGGGTAAATGCGACCAACCTGTTTGATGCTGCTGCGGGCTTTGGCGGCGTGCGCGAAAGCGGCTTCGGGCGCGAAGGCGGATGGGAGGGTCTTGCGGCCTATACCAAACCCAAGGCAAAGCCCAAGGCGCTGGCGCAGACCGCGCCCAACGCGGGCAAAGGCGGGCTGGAGACAGGCGCGCTCGACCGTACCGAAAAGCTCTATATTGGCGGCAAGCAGGCGCGCCCTGACGGGGGCTATTCGCGCGAGATTTTTGCCCGGAGTGGCAAGCTTGTGTCTCAGGCTCCGATTGCCAGCCGCAAGGATATCCGCAACGCTGTGGAGGCTGCGCGCGGCGCCGCTGCTTGGGGCAAAACAACGGGGCATCTGCGCGCGCAAATCCTGTATTATATGGCTGAGAACCTCGAGGCGCGGGGCGCGGAGTTTGCCCGCCGCATTGACGCTATGAAGGGTGGTAAGAGCGGTATGAAAGAGGTGAATGCCTCGGTTTCGCGGCTGTTTTCCTATGCGGCTTGGGCCGATAAATTTGACGGCGCTGTGAAGGGTGTTCCGATCCGTGGTGTGGCCCTCGCGATGCGTGAGCCGCTGGGTGTAGTGGGCGCATTTTGCGATGATGCGCACCCTCTTCTGGGGCTTGTTTCGGTGCTGGCGCCAGCGCTTGCGATGGGCAACCGCGCGGTGCTTGTGGCCAGTGAGGCCTACCCGCTGGAAGCGCTGGATATGGTGCAGATACTGGAGACATCGGATGTGCCTGCGGGGGTGGTGAACCTGCTGTCAGGCAGCCACAAAGAGCTGGCCAAGCCGATGGCGAGCCACATGGATGTGGACGCGGTCTGGAGCTTTTCAAGCAGTGATATTTCTGCCGAGATCGAGGCGGAAAGCGCCAGTAACCTCAAGCGCACATGGGTGAACAACGGCCAAGCGCGCGACTGGTTCGGCGCGGCAGGTGAGGGCCGTGAGTTTCTCGGGCAGGCGACTGAGGTGAAGACCATTTGGGTGCCTTACGGCGCGTGAGGGCGTGGTGGGTTGGCACCCACCCTACGCAGCGCTCGGTCGGGTTAACGGCGCAAAAGACGGGTGAGACCGGGGGGGTGAAACCTGTGCACCACGCGTGCACCATGCGTGCACCGGGTAAACGGAAGTATTGTTAACGCCAAATTAAGATAACGCAGCGCGCGCTGTGTGGGGCGCGTTGCGTCTGGATATTTGAAGCAAAAAGAAAGAGTAGGCGCGCGCCTAGAGCCCTTCGGGCTGGCCGACGACTGTGAAGCTGAGCTGGTCGGGCTTGAGGTAGTCGCGCGCGACGCGGTTGATCTGCTCCAAGGTCACGGCATTGACACGGTCATTGCGGGTGTCGATGTAATCAAGGCCCATATCCGAAATCTGCATTCCGACCAGAATATCTGCGATGGGGCCGTTGCCGTCAAAGCGCAAAGGGTAGGAGCCTGTGAGGTATGTCTTGGCGTTTTGCAGCTCTTCCGCGCTCACGCCCTCTTCGGCCATGCGGGTCCACTCCGCGCGGATAACCTCCATCGCCTCGGCGATACGGTTGTTGGCGGATTGAACCGAGCCCAGCCAGACATCGGCTCCGTTTTTGTCGACAAGGTAGGAGTAGACACCGTAGGTGAGGCCGCGCTTTTCGCGCACTTCCTGCATGAGGCGGCTCTCGAACCCGCCGCCGCCGAGCACCACATTGAGCAGGTAGGCGGCGAAGTAATCGGGGTGATCAAAGGGCACGCCGGGCTGGCCGAACATGGCGACAGACTGGGGTGTTTCAAAGTCGATGACCACTGTCTCGCCGTCAAAAACGGGGGTGGCATCGGCGGGCAAGGGCGCGCCTGTGGCGGGGAGATCGGCGAGGAGCGTATCGAGCACGGGGCCAAGCTCTTCGCGGGAAATGTCGCCAACCACGCTGATATAGAGCCTGTCGCGGGCGACAGCAGCGCTGAAGGCGGCAAGGATATCTTCACGGGTGAGGGCTGCGACGCTGTCAAGCGTGCCGCCGAGATCGGAGCCGTAGGGGTGGCTGCCGTAGATGCGCGCATCAAAGGCTTTGCCAGCGATGGCGCTCGGGTCTTTTTCATCAGAGCGGATGCCCGAGACCACTTGGGCGCGCACGCGCTCTATGGCGTCGTCATCAAAGCGGGGCTCTGTGAGGCTGAGGCGCAACAGCTCGAGCGCTTCGGCGCGGTTCTCTGTCAGGAACTTGGCCGAGACAGAGAGTGTATCGTCGCTGACGCGGTAGGAGAAAGAGGCGGCGAGGCCATCGCGCGCTTTGGCGAAGGCGCGGGCGTCAAGCGGGCCTGCGCCTTCTTCTATGAGTGCGGTCATGAGGTTGGTTGCGCCGCGCTTTTCGGGCGCGTCGAGCGAGGCACCGCCTTGAAAGCGCATTTCCAGCGCGACAAAGGGGATGCTGTTTTCTTCAACATGCCAGACGGTGAGGCCGCCCTCGGTTTGGAACGCGTCAATTGTAACGCCCGCTGTGGCGGGGACGGCGGCCAGAAGAAGGCTGAGGCAGGTGGCGAAAAAGGCTCTCATGAGGCGTCTTCTTTCTCTTTCATCAGGTAGCCTGTGACCGAGCGGTCAAGGTTGAACACGGATTTGGCGGCGGCGATGATCTCGTCTGGGGTGATGGACTGGAGAATATCGGGCCACTCCTGCACATCGGCCACGGTGAGGCCGCTGGTGAGCGCGCTGCCGTAGACATTGGCGAGGTTGCCCACATCATCGCGGGCATAGATCTGTGCGGCGCGGATCTGCATTTTGATACGTGCAAGCGCCTCCATGTCGATGGGTTTGGAGAGGAAGCTTTGCATGGCTTCGTCCATGGCGGCCTCTGCCTCGGGCAGGGAAACGCCATCGGCGGGCACAACGATGACTGTGAAGCTGGTATCGTCAAATGATTCGCCGTCATAGAAGGCACCTGTGTAGACGGCCTTTTGCGTGTCAAATTGCAGCCGCTCTGTGAGGTAGCTTGTTGTGCCGCCGCCCAGAAGCTCGGCCAGAAGCGTAAGCGCTGCGGCCTCGCGCTGTGCGCCTGCGTCACGCTCGGGCGCAAGGTAGCTGCGGCTCACGTAGGGCTGGGCCACGCGCGCATCGCGGAAGATCACGCGGCGCTCGGCCGTTTGGGGCGGCTCGATGGGGCGGGCGCGCTCTGTCAGCTCCGGATTAGGCTCTAACACACCGTAATATTGCTCGGCCAAGGCTTTCACACTTTCGGGCGTGACGTCGCCTGCGACCACGAGAATGGCATTGTTGGGGGCATAGAAGCGCTCGTAATATTCCAGCGCTGCATCAAGATCGAGCGTGACCATTTCGTGGCGCCAGCCGATGACGGGGATGCCGTAGCGGTGGTTGAGATATTGCGCGGCGTTCTTTTGCTCGCGAAAGAGCGCACCCGGGTTGTTCTCGGTGCGCTGGTTGCGCTCTTCGATGATGACTTCGCGCTCTGTGAGGATATCTTCATCGGACAGGCGGATGTTGACCATGCGGTCGCTCTCCATCTGCATCATCAGCTCGAGCCTGTCGGCGGCGACGCGCTGGAAATAGGCGGTGTAGTCATAGCTTGTGAAAGCGTTGTCGCGGCCCCCGTTGCGCGCGACCGTTGCCGAAAGCTCGCCCGGCGCGAGCGTGTCTGTGCCTTTGAACAAGAGGTGCTCGAGAAAATGCGCAACACCCGATGTGCCGGGGAACTCGTCGGCAGAGCCTGCGCGGTACCAGACCATATGGGTGACAACGGGCGCGCGGGTGTCTTGGATGACAACCACGTCCATGCCGTTCTCAAGTGTGAAGCTGGTAACAGCGTCTTTGATATCGGCCTGCGCGGGAAGCGCGAGGCCAAGACTGGCAACAAAAGACAGAAAGAGGGCGCGCATGGGGTCACTCCTTGGAAAACTCAGTTTAAACATAGGTCTGAACGCAGCAACAGCAAGCGCCAGTGAGACGGTTAACGCAGATGTGACAGGGCGGGGTTATTCGCCGCGGGGCGGAGCCGTTGGGGTGCGCACGCCTGTGCGGCGGAACGAATACCAAGTGTCATACGGGTCAAGCGACTGGCGCTTGTAGGCCTGTGCGTAGCGGTCTGTCTTGATCAGGCGGATTTTGGTGAAGCGTGATTTGCGCGCGCGAAACGCCTCATCCTCAGTGGCGAGGGTGCCGCGAATATCGGGTGTGCCCCCGTTGCGGCTGGCGTGGTTGACCAGCGCGGCATCAGAGGCCGGAACGCCAGCAGGCGCAAGGCTGGCCGGATTGCCGCCAAGCGCTGCGATGCCTTCGGCCTTTGGGTTGCGATCGGTGAGGCTGGCCTGCCCCGGTGTGGGCGCGGGCAATGTGGTGTAATCGCTTGGCGCCTCAAGTGCGCGGCTGGGCAGGATGCCGAACTCGTCGGGGCCTTCGTTGGGCTTTTCGAGCTGGCGCATCGAAATATCGCGCTCGCCACAGGCCGAAAGGCCGACGGCGGCAAGAAGAATGAGCATAAGATATGGCGCGCGCATCATGCACCTCCCGTTGAGTTGGCTTTGTCTTACCTCTTTTTTAGGGCGAGGTCACGAGGGGTTTTGTTTAGTCTCGCCCGATGTAAAAAGCACGAGGCCCACGGCCCCGATAAAGACGGCAATATCTGCGATATTGAAGGAAAACGGGTTGTTTATACCGCAGCAAGACATGTTGAGGAAGTCTGCGACCGCGCCATAAATTATGCGGTCGATCACGTTGCCGAGTGCACCGCCCACCAGCATACCGGCAGAAATACGCCCAGGTGTGCTTGGCTCTTCTTTGGAGATCCAGACAAACACCGCAATCGAGATGATGAGCGCAACCGTGATCAGCACCCAGCGGGTGAGGTGGTTGTCTTCGGCAAAGAGGCCGAAGTTTACCCCGTAGTTCCACGCCATGCGCAGGTTGAGGAAGGGCGGGTACACATCAATCGACAGTTTCTGGGCGAGATTGAGCCAGTGAACGACGAAATACTTGACCGCTTGATCAATACTAAAGGTCACGAGCGCGACCCAGAACATTATGCGCATTGCGCTCTCCTGCCTGCGGGCGTTTGCCGCCCTGTTTTACTGCGTTAACCTTTAGTGCCTGAAATGGCGCATACCGGTCAAGACCATAGCCAAGCCTGCGTCATCGGCGGCTTTGATCACATCGTCGTCGCGCATGGAGCCGCCCGGCTGGATGATGGCCGTTGCGCCCGCTTCGGCGGCCGCCAAGAGACCATCGGCAAAGGGGAAGAATGCATCGGAGGCCACAACAGAGCCTTGGGCAAGGCTTTGCGGCAGGCCGCAGTCTTTGGCCATGCGTGCGGCTTTGAGCGCGGCGATTGTGGAGCTGTCAACGCGGCTCATCTGGCCTGCGCCAACGCCCACTGTGGCGCGGTCTTTGACATAGACGATCGCGTTTGATTTGACGTGTTTTGCAACGGTCCAGGCAAAGAGCATATCGGCAAGCTCGGCCTCGGAGGGCGCGCGCTTTGTCACGACTTTGAGGTCATCCAGCGTGATGTGGCCTGTGTCTTTGTCTTGCACAAGCAAGCCGCCCGCAACCTGACGGTAGCTGAGCTGGGCTGCGCGTGGATCGGC
The DNA here is from genome assembly GCF_965658795.1 of Lentibacter sp. NCBI lineage: Bacteria > Pseudomonadati > Pseudomonadota > Alphaproteobacteria > Rhodobacterales > Roseobacteraceae > Lentibacter > Lentibacter sp. Next base: position 19,038 of record NZ_CBFHTG010000028.1, read on the forward strand.
CAGCGCGCCTGTGGTGAGCAGGCGCAGGTTTTTCTTGGCCGCAAAGATTTCGCGGGCCTCTTCGGTCGCGTCGGGGGCGATGACAACTTCGGTGAAGATGTTGCAGATTTCTGACGCTGTGGTGGCGTCGAGCGTCTGGTTGAGCGCGATGATACCGCCAAATGCCGAGGTGCGGTCACAGTCAAAGGCGCGGCTGTAGGCCTCGACAAGCGTGTCACCACGGGCCACACCGCAAGGGTTGGCGTGTTTGATGATCGCCACGGCGGGGCCGTCTTCGGGGGCAAATTCGCTCACCAGCTCGAAGGCGGCATCGGTATCGTTGATGTTGTTGTAGCTCAGCTCTTTGCCTTGGTGCTGGGTGGCTGTGGCCACACCGGGGCGTGCGGAGCCGTCTTTGTAGAACGCCGCTTGTTGATGCGGGTTTTCGCCGTAGCGCAGGCTCTGGGCCAAGGTGCCGGCGATGGCGCGGCGGCGCGGGGTTGGCTCGGCGATGGCATCGGCCATCCACGTGGAAACGGCGGCGTCATAGGCCGCTGTGCGCGCATAGGCGATCTGGGCTTGGCGCTGGCGGAAGGCATAGCCTGTCTGGCCATTGTTCTCTTCAAGCTCGGCCAAAAGGGCTGCGTAGTCTTCCACATCAACAATGGTGGTGACGAACGCGTGGTTCTTGGCAGCAGCGCGGATCATGGCGGGGCCGCCGATGTCGATGTTTTCGATCATCTCGTCGTAGGCTGCGCCACGGGCGAGGGCGGCTTCAAACGGGTAGAGATTGACAACCAGAAGGTCGATCGCGTCGATGCCGTGGGTGTCCATCGCGTCGGTATGGCTGGTGTTGTCGCGCAGGGCGAGGAGGCCACCGTGCACCATCGGGTGCAATGTCTTGACGCGGCCATCCATCATCTCGGGGAAGCCTGTGACATCGGCCACATCTTTCACGGTGAGGCCTGCCTCGCGCAGTGTTTTGGCGCTGCCTCCTGTCGACAGAAGCTCGACGCCGCGTGCGGCCAGTGCTTGGGCCAGCTCAACGAGGCCGGATTTGTCGGAAACAGAGAGAAGCGCGCGGCGCACGGGCGAAAGAGAGGTCATGGGGCAGCAGTCCTTAGGTCAGATCAATATCGTCGCGCTTTATGTCGCGGATGGCCACGGCACTATCATGTGCCTTGGCCAACGACCAGCGGATGCGGGTGGCATACTCCATTGCGCGGGCAGAGAGAACGATTTGTTTGGTCGCACGGGGCTTTAAACGGCCTGTTTCAAGGTAAACGCTTGGTTCAAGGCTCATTTCGGCGCTGGCCTCACAGCGCAAAACCCAGATTTCGCCACTGCGCAGGGCCAGAGAGATGGCCGCGCCACCCATGTCGATGGTGGCATCAACCTCGGGGTGCAGGTGAAAACGGATCTGAAAGAGCAGGCCCGCATCAACCGCGTGGCTGAGCGCTTTTTGAAAGGTGCTTTTGTCGCCCTCATCAACAGCAAAGAGCATATCCTCGCCTGCAAGGCCGCGGCCATCGGAGGTCAGCTCAAGGGTGCGGGCGTGGGTGAGGCCGTGGGTGCGCAGCCAGCCGTTGTGCCCGCCTTGAAAGCGCAGGCCGTCACTGACGGCGCTCATTTCGACAGGGACATGGGTTGGCCCCGAAGAGATCAGCTCGGTGCCGTCGCGGGCGGTTTTGGTAAGGCGGGAGGAGGACACCCCCTCGATGCACAATGTGCTGTGGGACGGGGTGGCACGGCCTGCGCGGCGCCAATCGGCCCCGAAGCAGGCGCCTGAGCCGCAGTTGACGATCAGCGGGCGGCGGCCCGAAGTCAGCTCGAGCGCGAGGGTGGAGGCATGTGCGTTGTGGCTGGCGCGGCCCTGTGGTGGCAACGCGGCATCAATCAGGATGCTGGTGCGGCCAGCCGATAGGCGGGCGTAGCCCATGGACAGCCCCTCTGGCGCGCGGGGCTTCACGCCTGATGCGGCCAGAGCGTGTTCCAGGCGGCCCTCAATCCCGCGTCCGCCACCATGAAAGCGGGCAAGGCCCCCATCAGAATGGCGCAGGGCGCGCAAGGTGGGGGCGATGCGCAAAAGCGCTTCTTCATGTTCGGGGGTGACGCTGTGGCCCGTTTCGCGCAGGGCAAGGGCCGACCAGCTGAGCAGCGTAAACACTTCGAGCAGCTCTTCGGGGTTGCGGGTGGGCAAGCCACCATCTGCATCAATCTGGCTGGCGCATTCGCGGGCAAGCGCCTTTTGTGCGGGGGCAATGTAGCGCTCCATGCCTTCCAGAGACAGGGCGGCGTAGAGCAGGCCGGACAGCGCTTCAAACCGTGCAAGGCCGGGGCGCGTGGCGTGCCAGCGCCGACCTAGAAAGACGGTTTGGTGGGCGAGGGAGCGGAAAAACAGATCAGACTGCGCCTTCTCGCGGTTTTGCAGCACAAAGAAAGCGTGGTTGATCCAGCGGATCAGGCGGCGACCTGTGAGATCGGGTGTCCAGCCAGCCCCTGCGCCGCGTCCGTAGCGCTCAAGCCACTGCCAGACCCATGTTTGCGCCGCCTGCCGCGCGGAGGCATCGCCGACTGCGGCCAGATCATCGAGCCATGAAAACCCGTGTGCCTCGGCCTGAAACTCGGCGCTGGCCTGAGGCAGATCCCAGAACTCAAGCCGCGCACCGGACAGAAGCTGGCCCGCAAAGAGATAATTGCCGGCCACAAGCTGTTTGCCACGGGCATAGAGGCCGATTGTGCGGGGTTCGGGGGAGGAGACGAAAGCCGTGGGCGCTGCCGAATAGGCGCCACGGCGGGCTGCGACACGGTTGAACAAGCGCGTTTGAAACGCGCCAAACGGGGTTTGGTATAACATACTCTACTGGCCTCTGTGCGCCCTTTTGGGCGTCGTTACAGAGGACATTACACAGCGATTGGCCTTTGGTCACCACTCAAATGCGCGGTTGGCGCATTAGGCGCGTTTTAGCACCGCCATGTAGAAGCCGTCCATGCCGCCGATTTCGGCGAAATAGTCGGGGCGCAGGCGCAGGCCGCCTTCTTCTGTGATCCACGCCGCATCGATGCCGTCGCGGGCGAGCGCCTCGGTATCGGCGGTGAATTCGGGGTGGGTTTCAAGGAAGTCTTCAACCTGAACTTCGCCTTCATCCGGCAAGAGCGAGCAGGTGCAGAACACCAGCCTGCCACCGCTTTTGACGAGGCCTGCAGCATGGGCCAGCATCCGGGCCTGAAGCTCGATGAGCGCGCCGAAATTCTCGCCTGTTTTGGCGTGGGGCAGATCGGGGTGGCGGCGCAGGGTGCCTGTGGCCGAGCAGGGCGCATCCAGCAGTACGGCGTCATAAGCGCCTGTGTGGGTGAGCGCATCTTCGCAAACAACAGTGGCTTTCAGGCCTGTGCGGGTGAGGTTTTCGCGCACGCGCTTGAGGCGTGTCTCGGAGGCATCAAGCGCAGTGACCTCGGCTCCTGAGGCGGCGAGCTGCATGGTTTTGCCGCCCGGCGCGCAGCACATATCAAGCACGGTCTCGCCCTTTCGGGCGTTGAGCAGCTTGGCGGGTAGGGCCGCAGCGGTGTCTTGCACCCACCAGTCGCCTGTTTCAAAGCCCTCAAGCGCGCTGACTTGCCCCGCTTCGGGCAGGCGCACAGAGCCCATGGGCGTGAGGGTGCCGCCGAGCTTTGCAGCCCAGCCTGCGGGATCGGATTTGACCGAGAGATCAAGCGGCGCGCCTGCGAGGTGGGCCACTTCCATGGCCCCCACGATTTCGGAGGAATAGGCCTCGGTGAGCGGGCCGCGCAGCCATTTGGGCAGGCGGGGTGCGCGCAGGATCTTGATTTTCTCCGGGGCTTCTGCGGCGACTTTGCGCAGAACTGCGTTCACCAGCCCTTTCATGGCGCCGTATTTCTTGTGCTTTGACACGAGCGTCACGGCTTCGTTGACCACGCCGTGGGCATCGCCGCCTTGGGCCAGCTCGATTGTGGAGAGGCGCAACAGGTTCATCACATAGGGCGCAGGGGGTTTGCGCAGGTGCGACTTGAGAAGTTTGTCGGCGCGCTCGAGGTTGCGCAGGGTCTCGTTGGCCAACCGCATCGCGCGGGCCTTTGACGCGCCATCCAGACCTTCCAGCGCGCGTTGGGCGGCAGACTCAGACAAAAGGCGCTCCTCGTTGAGAACCTGATTGAGCATGGAAAGCGCGGCTTGGCGGGGTGTGGGCATGAGGTGTCCTTGGCAATGTGTTGCTTGGGGCATATATCAGGGCAAGCCTGAAAGGAATATAAGATGTCAGAGAAGACAGATCTGCCCGAAGCGGCCAAACGCGCCCTTGCCGAAGCCGAAGAGCGCCGCGTGGCGCGTGACGCCGAGATGAAAGCCCGCCCCAAAGAGCTGGGGGGCCGCGACGGGCTTGACCCTGCGCGCTATGGCGACTGGGAGAAAAAAGGCATCGCTATCGACTTTTGAAGAGGGATTGCG
>NZ_CBFHTG010000029.1:0-19779 GCF_965658795.1 Lentibacter sp.
ACAGACTGCGCCATGTCGCAGGCTTTGAGTGAGGCAAGCTCATGACTGAGCTGATCGCCCAGCACCAGAATAAGAGTTTTATCGCGCATCTTGTCTTCCCTCAGTGTCCATACTGGCTGCCATACACAAAGCCATACGCCCAGCCACACGGCATGGACCAGATAAACTTGAGAGAAAAGGAAGTGGCGGACAGGAAGGGATTCGAACCCTCGAGACGGTCACCCGCCTACGCACTTTCCAGGCGCGCGCCTTCGACCACTCGGCCACCTGTCCGACGCCCGTGTAACGAAAAAACATGTGGGCCCGCAAGCCCAAACTGTTAGAATTATTACATCAAGTGAATGTTAACGCGGCGGTTCTGTTTGCCTTTGTTTTCAATCTTTCCAAGCCGCAAAGCCCCGATCTCACCCGTGCGGGCCACATGAGTGCCCCCACAGGGCTGCAGATCAATGCGCGATGCACCTTCGCCTATCTGGACCAAGCGAATGGGCCCACGACCTCGCGGAGGCTTAACCATCATGGTTTTGACAAGCTCAGGTTTTGCAGCAAGTTCTTCTTCCGTGATCCAAAGTTCGCTCACAGGAAGATCCATATCGATCAGTTCGTTAAGAGCCCCCTCGACAGCGTCGCGATCTTCGGGAGGCTCTGGCATCAGGAAATCCAGACGCCCTTTATCAGCCCCGATTTGGCCGCCGGTAACGGGCAACGGCAAAACAACCGAAAGCAAGTGTAGCGCCGTATGAACCCGCATATGGCGATGCCGCCGCTCCCAGTCGAGATACTGCACAAGCTTTATACCAACCCCTGGCAATGCCACAGGTGCAGCAGGTACAAGCACCACCTGCCCGCCCTCGCCCTTCACGGCAGTTGCAATCTCAAGCGTCTTGCCATCCCAAACCAGCGTTCCGCTATCTCCGGGCTGCCCACCCCCTGTCGGATAGAACAGGCATTGATCCAAAACAATTCCGCCTTCGGCCGTATGGGCCACCACAGTTGCAGCGCATTCACGCATGTAGACATCAGAGAGGAACAACGGTTGGCTGGATGGTAAAGTCATTTTACATCTCCATCATCACTGACATCATTGACAGCCTCTTCACCTTTGGAGTGGGGCAACAAAGCTTCAGGGTTTCTAATCCAGATGTCACGTTGGCTAAACGGAATTTCGACCCCTTCTTCCCCAAAGCGGCGCGCTATTTCGTGGTTCATATCAGAGCGCACAGACATGACAAAATTGACGTCTCGCAAAATCGCTCTGATCTCAAAGTCCAGACTATCCGCTCCAAATCCTTGGAACAGGACGGTCGGCTTGGGATTGGCGAGGACCATCGGATGCGCTTCTGCTATGTCGTACAGGATTTTTTCGATCCTGCGGGTGTCATTGCCATAGGCGACACCGACAGGCACGATAACCCTCCCAACCGTGTTGCCTCTTGTAAAGTTGGTCACCTTTCCACTGATCAAATCTGCATTTGGCAAAATGACATCTGAGCGATCAAATGTCTCAATTCGCGTTGAACGAACGGAGATATCACGCACGGTACCATGCGTTCCACCGACCTCGATCCAGTCACCCTCCGAGATAGGACGTTCAATAAGCAGGATAATGCCTGAGACAAAATTTGAGACAATGTTCTGGAGACCAAAACCAATACCGACTGACAGAGCACCAGCCACAATCGCCAGGCTCGAAAGATCTATCCCAGCACTCGTGATCGCGCTAAGCGCAGCGAGGAAAATACCAATATAGCCAAGGCCCGACACAAGGGCGTTCTGGCCGCCTTGATCCATCTTTGTTTTGGGTAAAACCGTGTTCTTGAGCGCGCCCTGAACCAGGCGTGTGATGATATATCCGATCACAAACACAATTGCGAAGGTCAGGAAAGCCCCAGCCGTTATACGTGTCTCACCGATGGAAAACCCTTCTCGTGCACGGATCCAAAACTCTGCAATACGTGCGTCGCTGGTGCCCCAGATACGTAAAAAACCCGGAACAGCAAAGAGGATGAGCGCAAACCCCGCCAGAGTTGGCACCAAGCCGTCGCGAGCGTCTTCCTCACCTCGCCGCACAACAACCCAAAGCTCGGCAACAACCCTCTGGGCCAAGATCAATGCAGCAATCAGAACAAGGGTTTCGATAGTTTGAAAGACCACCGTAGTTCCGGCCGCAAAATACCCTGCCGCTGAAAGCAACGGCCCGACAAAGCCAACGAGCACAACAACACGGCCCAGAAGCCCATACATTCTATCAACATAGCGCGGCTGATCACTTTCAGCCTGCTTACCTGAAGCCGCAGCATGTAGGCGAAGCAAGCGCCCCAGACGCCAGAGAAAGAGCCCACCCAACACGACGAGAGGAAAATAGATGACCGATCTGACATTGTTTGACCAGTTGTCATAGCGTGCAAGTTCATCGAGCAAAAAACTGGCCGCAAAGACGAGGCCCAACGCAACAACGCTTTGACGTCCTTGAGCGTTTTGGCCAGCACTCAATGCAAAGCTATGGAAGCTCCTGTCCGCGCGGGCAAAAACAAACGCACTCAACCAAATGGTCAAAATCAGGAAAAACCCGCCATCAACAAACGCATCAATCAGCGGGTCAAGCCGCAGCCCGACAAGGTCTGTGAGATAGAAGGCGTTGACCAGACCAAACAGGCCTATACTGGCCACGACGAGCTGAAAAATAGAAAGCGCAAAAGCGGTTAGCCACCCTCGCGCAGTTTTTCTCTGTTTTACAAATCGCTCGCTGAGAGCCCTGACCCACCGCCAGCCAAGCAACAAGAAGATAATTGATATCGAGGTCACAGCCAGCAACGCAGGCAGGTTCTCTCTGAACGCTTCACGTTGATTGGGATTGTTCCAGCCGTTCACAACCTCGTTTCGGCTGCTCGACAAAGAGTTTTTAAAGGTGCTCCAGCTGCGGCCCCAGTAGGTCACGTTCAGTGGGCTAGAGCCTCGCTCCAAAAACGCACTGGTCTGCCGCTGTGCCAGAATGCGGTCAATCTCCGAAATGAGAGCATCAGCACGACTTTGGGCAACCTCAGCACGCCTGCCAGGCGCTTGCAGCTCGGCAAGTCGTTGATTTAGATTGTCACGCTGCTCGGCGATCTGGTCAGGCTCAATCCCACCTTCCGGCACGGCGCCAAGAGCTGACAGCTGTGCTTGCACAGCAGAAATAGTTCTCGAATTCGCATCTTTTGCACTCAAGAAGCGAACACGCCAATCCGACAGGTCTTGGCGAACATTCTCCAAAATAGTGTCCGAGGCGCGCCCGGCTTCCACCGCTTCTTCAATGCGCTGCGCAAAGGACTGCCAGCTATTATAGTCTATTTGAGACGCAGCAGTTGTCTGGGCGTTCCCGGAAGAGATAGCCAAAAATGTACACAGCAACAGAGCCAAAGCGGCGCTTGCGAGTGTTCTCGATAAAGTCATTCTACGTCCTCAAAGACACTTGGGATAATGCGCGGCGCACGTTCCATCCAGTCTGGAACAGGCAGCTTTTTCTCATGAAGGAAGTTGGGGTTAAACAGCTTGGACTGATAGCGCGTGCCATAATCGCAAAGAATGGTTACAATACGATGCCCAGGCCCCATCTCTTTTGCCATGCGCACAGCGCCCGCGATATTGACACCTGATGAGCCACCGAGGCAAAGCCCCTCTTCTTCCAGCAAGTCAAACACGTACGGCAATGCTTCTTCATCTGATATTTGATAGGCCAGATCAGGTTTGAAACCCTCAAGGTTTTTCGTAATCCTAACTTGTCCAATCCCTTCAGCAATGGAGCTGCCTTCCATTTTCAACTCACCAGTCGTGTAGTAGCTGAAAAGCGCAGCCCCCATCGGGTCTGCAAGACCAATCTTCACACCTTTCGGCTGTAACACCATACCAGTGCCAACAAGCGTCCCACCGGATCCCACCGCACAGATAAAGCCATCCACCTTACCTTCGGTTTGCTCCCATATTTCAGGGCCAGTGGTCTCAATATGCGCTTGTCGGTTCGCGACATTGTCAAACTGGTTTGCCCAAATCGCGCCGTTTGGTTCAGACTCGGAAAGAAGCTTTGCAAGACGTTCAGAATAACGAACAAAGTTGTTGGGGTTGCGATATGGGGCTGCAGGCACTTCAACAAGCTCTGCCCCCGCCAGACGGAGCATCTCTTTTTTCTCTTCACTCTGGGTCTCAGGAATGACGATAACGGTCTTAAACCCCATAGAGGCACCGACCAATGCAAGACCAATACCCGTATTACCAGCAGTGCCTTCAACGATTGTTCCGCCCGGCTTCAGCGCGCCACGCGCAACTGCATCCTTGATGATATAGAGGGCTGCTCGGTCCTTGACCGACTGACCAGGGTTTAAAAATTCGGCTTTGCCATAGATATCACATCCGGTTTCTGCACTTGCGCGCCGCAGCTTAATCAAGGGGGTTTTGCCAACAGCCTCGGCCAAGTCGTTTGCAATTCTCATCTTTCGCTCCTCGCCATCCTGAGTGGCAAACTATGACCTTAGCCACCCCGCCACAAGCAAGTTGCGCTGAAAGTAACTCCCGTTCCTAAAGACTTGCCCGAAACAGAATATCCTCCTCACTTAAGGGAGTTTCGTTCAGTCTTGAGCCAAAGCAAAAGGTGAAGCAAAGGCCCCACGTTGATCTCACCGCTGCACATAAGGCTCTCAGCATAGTCAAAACTAACGACATGGCTTTTGATATCCTCGGCCTCAGTGGCAAGCCCTCCCAAGCCAGCCGAAGTGTCAGGCAAGTCACAGAGGCCGACAAATGTATGAAAGTAAGTACTCACCTCACCTGGAGACGGATAATAACTGGCCACCGGTAGTAACTGATCAAGATGAACTCCAGCCTCCTCAATACATTCGCGTTTGGCAGACTCCGCTGGGGTCTCTCCAACATCAATGCGGCCCGCTATCGGCTCGAGTAACCACGGATATGGGTCACCCCGACCAAATGGCCCAAGCCTAAACTGCTCAATGAGCAACACGCGGTCTCTCTTTGCATCATATGGCAGCACAATCGCGGCATCTCCCGACAGGAAGACCTCACGCGTCACTACTTTGCCCATTGTGCCATCATATTGCGGATAGGAAAGCGTGTTCGCATCCGTCCTAAAATATCCGATATGCCTACAGGACCGATTGGATAGCTTTACATCGCTATACCTATTCTTGCTCCGTAAATCAGCGGGGCTGTGCTGTGTTTCAGCCAAATGCCTTGAATACGCTCTGGCTTGAATACGATCAAAATAGCCGTGCAAGTCCTTTGGCTCGACCACGCCTCTCAGCGCCATTATCTCTTGAGCGGAATGCTTCACGATAGGCCAAGCATTCTCCACCCAGCTCTCCAGGCTCCAAGGCTCAGCAGGCTGCCAAAGACCCGCTTGTGGAATATAAACCAAAGCGTCCAAACCAGAAACGCAACATGGCTCTAAGGTGTATCCAAACCCAAGTTCATAATGGTCAAGTCTGGCCTTCTCTTCGGCAGTGACATCCTTAAGCAAAAAACCCTTCGACGTTGCGCCATTACAAGCGAAAATAAGTGGGAAGTCTTGCCCATGCGCACGCGCGACACAAAAGTTTTCAAGGCCTGCGGGCACCAACCGATCATGCGGCACAGACCCAAGAACTGTTTCTAAAAGACCGAAATGGCGCAGAGTGCCGTAGAGAAAGACATGAGACACGGTTTGCTCCTTCGGGAGAATAGCTTAGCTCCAGCGGCGGCTGCAAAATTCAGCCAATAAGCCACCCGCAATACCGCCCAACAACAGAGAAAGCAGTATCTTTGCGTGCAAAAGCTCGCCTGCATAGCCGACGCCAAGCTCTACCGCACCAACGAGAGCTTCCATCGGCCCATCAAATTTTCGATCGAGGGACATTTGCAGCATCTCAAGAATTGCGTGCGCGCTGGTACACCAAAAAACTGCTGCGGCCACCGCGGTAAGACCAAGGCCCAAAGCTACCGAATACGGATGTCCAACTCGTCCGCCAAGCAAACCCCAACCTACAAGCGCAGAAATAAATACATTTATTTCACGGAACCGACCAAAGCTCAAATTCGGATCCCCGGCCAACATTGATGCTTTTACCATATCGGAAACAAGAAATGCCAGACTGGCCAAGAATACTGCTGACAGAAGACGGGCGGCTGTTGGCATCAATCAGGTTTCACTATTGTTACTTGTACTACGTCACAGTTACCGCCACGAAAGGATGCCGCGCAAGAGGTTAGATAAAAATTCCACATTCGACGGAATCGCGCATCAAACCCCATTTCAGCGATATCATCCCACGCTGCATTGAAGCGTTCATGCCAGCGTCTCAAGGTTTTGGAGTAGCTTTCTCCGAATTCCAACGCGGCCTCTTCGCGTAACCCCGCCTTGCGTATCTCAGCCCTCAAAGCTGTTTTGGATGGCAACATCCCTCCCGGGAAAATGTACTTCTGAATGAAGTCAACGCCCTTGCGGTAGACCTCAAACCGCTTTTCTTGAAGCGTTATGATTTGCAAACAGGCTTTTGCCCCGGGCTTCAAACACTGGCTAACTTTCTCAAAGTACACAGGCCAATATTTCTCTCCAACCGCCTCAAACATTTCAATCGATGCTATACCATCATAGCAGCCAGTTTCGTCACGATAGTCTTGCATCTTAAACGTCACAGCCTCTGACAGGCCCGCGGCTTCAATGCGCTTGCGAGCGAACTTCAGTTGTTCTTCACTGATTGTCAGCCCCGTTATTCGCAACCCTCGCTCGCGTGCGGCGTATTCGGCAAAGCCACCCCAGCCACAACCGATTTCAAGAATATGGTCGCCTTCCTTTACGCCCATGGCATCGACAAGGGCTGCATATTTGGCCGTCTGCGCACTCTCAAGGGTTTCCTGCCCCGTTTCAAACAGCGCGCTAGAGTAGGTCATCGTCCCGTCAAGCCATTTGGCGTAAAACGCATTTCCTAAATCGTAATGATAGGAGATGTTCTTCCTGGCTTGCAGCTTGCTATTTGAGCGAAGCACGTGGCGGAAACGTTCGTAGACTTTCACAAGACCCTTGCCCGGAAAGCCTCGATACAGGATTTCATTCCCCGAATTCATCAGGTCAAGAAAGCTCTGTAAGTCGGGGGTCGACCAAGATTCATCTAAGTAAGCATCGCAAAACCCCAACTCACCCTCACGAATAAGTCGAGCGAAAACATCATCATCGTGCAGCCTGACCTCAGCCGATGGCCCGGGTTTTGCTCCCTCGGCACGAAAATGTCTGCCGTCAGGTAGAACGATATCAAGACGCCCCACTGGCATATTTTTTGCAAGCTCAAAAACCTGCGCAAAGTAGCGCGGCAGCCGCTCTTGCCCCTTCGTATCCCTCAGTATCATTTGTCTACATTTCCTGTCTTTGCCGAGCCTACACAAGCAACAACGCATAGCCGTTCATGCATAAGTCAATTTATTTTTTGCTATATGCCGCCAAAGCCCGTTCGCGCCCTTCTTTCAAGCCAACAATAGCGTGAGGGCGCAAATCTTTAGCAGACATGTCCAGACGTTTGGGAATGGCTTCAAAAAAGTCGAGGGCCGTTTTGGGCGGCTGTATTTGCCCTTCAGCAACCCAACGCTTGAAATAGCGCCCTTGTGGGTCAAACTTCTTGATCTGCGTGTCAGGGTTAAAGATCCTGAAGTAGGGAGAGGCGTCTGGTCCGGAGCCAGCGACCCATTGCCAGCCCATCGTATTGTTAGCCTGATCATAGTCTATTAACTGATCTGCAAACCAGCGCTCGCCAATACGCCAGTGCACAAGCAAGTGCTTGGTCAGGTAGCTCGCGGCAACCATGCGCGCTCTGTTATGCATTTTACCAGTTACCCAAAGCTCGCGCATTGCCGCGTCGACAAAATCAATCCCCGTTCGGCCATATTTCCAAGCTTCAACTTCAGGAGTGTTTTCAACTTCGCTCCACGGAAAGTCATCCCAACCGTCACGCCAGTTTTTATCCACGATATGTGGTGTATGATACATCAAGTGCTGTGCAAAATCCCGCCATCCTACCTGCCGCAGAAACGGCTCCAGCCCCTCAGCACCTGAAGCGAACGCCTTTTGTCCCATGTGCCATATACTGCGTGCGGAAATCTCCCCAAAAGCTAGGTTGTCTGACAAATCAGAGGTTCCATGCTCCGCAATAAGGTCTCTGGCCTCACTGTAGCGAGAGGCGCGCTCTTCTAAGAAGCGCGATAACTTACTCCAAGCAGACGCTTCGCCAACAGCACTATACTGGCTCAATATCTTGGCGCCACGCTGCATTGATATCGATAAGCTCCAGTCTTTAAGGCACTCAGAATGCGGCCACTCAGCGGGGCCTCCTATGTCCTTTGGCTCCGGCTTTGGCGCCGCTACATCCTGCGTTTGAATGTTTCGCCAAAATGGCGTGAAAACTTTATAGAAGTCGCCAGTCTGTGTCCGCACCTGCATAGGCTCGACAAGCAAATGCCCCGTATGACTTTGAGCCTTGAGCCCTTCCGACCGCAGAGTAGATTTTACCTCTGAATCGATCCTGCGCGACCTAGGGTCATAGAGCCTGTTCCAGTGAACCTCCCCTGCCCCCGTTTCAGCAACAATATCGCGTAGCACATTCAGGGCTGATCCCCGCCGTAATACTAACTTGGAACCCTTGCTATTCAGCGCATCTTGCAGCGCCTCGAGGCTCCGCTCCAGTCGCCACTTTGGTGCGCTCCCTAGAGCTTCACTCCGCTCATCCAGGATAAACAACGGAATAACTTGACCACACGCCAACGCAGCACTCAGAGCTTCGTTGTCAGTCAGCCGCATATCCCTGCGGATCCACCAAATACTTGGATTTTTCATACGGCTAACCGCCCTTCAAACGAGTTTTCTTACCTACGCTGGGCGTCACATTTCAGATCACAAAACCTCGTCAAGCGCTTGTAATAGCTTATCAACTTCAGCTTGAGACGTATAGTGAACAAATGAAAGTCTCAAAACACCTTTTGACGGGTCAACCCCCATCGCTTTGAGCGCCCGCACTGCATAAAAATCTCCGCCACCCGCCATAATACCGCGCTCACCTAGGGCAGCGGCTACACTTTCCCCGTTGCTTGCAAGCTCAAGCGCAACGGTCGGCGCGCGCTTAGCAGCCTGAGATGGGCCAATCAGCCGAACAGAATTCTTTGAACTCACAAAATCCAATAGCGGCTGCAAGAGACCCGTTTCGTGTTCGCGCATCAAATCATGAACCCCCATAGCGCGCTCTGATGGGGTACCTCCTATCTTATGGTGGGTCGCCAAAGCATCTGTGTAATCGGCCATGCCCGCAGAGGCTGCCACCTGAGCATGATCTGGTCCCGCTGGAGTAAATCTTTTGTACAAAGATGCGCCATTAAAATAGTGTCCCTGATTGGGAAGCGCCTCACCCAATGCGCGCCGCATCACCATAATGCCTTGATGTGGGCCATAGGTCTTGTAGGCGGAAAACAGATATATGTCTGGTCCCATCACACCCACGTTGGGAATTCCGTGCGGCGCGTAGCTCACTCCGTCAACGCAGACGAAAGCACCAGCGGCATGTGCCAAGGCCGTAATCTCGACCACAGGGTTGATCTCCCCGACAACATTCGAGCAATGCGGAAAACATACAAGACGAACCCGTTCATCAAGCAGCTCTTCCAACTTTGCCAAATCCAAATGGCCAGTTTCAGGATCAATCTGCCACTCTCGAACCTCAAAGCCTTCGTTTTCAAGGCGACGCCAGGGACCCGTATTCGCTTCATGATCCTGGTTTGTCACGATGATAGCATCACCGGGCTCCATGAATTGTCTAAACGCATTTGCAAGAACATAAGTATTTTGCGTGGTAGATGGACCAAAGCTAACTTCATCCATTTCAACACCCATGATCGCAGCCAGCCGCACGCGGGCCTCATCCATCTCTTCTCCCCCGAGGCGAGAGGCTTCATACGGGGAGTATGGCTGGACTTTCCGCTCAACATAGAACCGGGTGAGGCGATCAATCACGTGCTGACACGTATAGGAACCGCCTGCATTCTCAAAAAACGATTGTCCCGATAAAGCGTCCTGAGCAAAGGCTGGGAACTGCGTGCGCACAAAATCTGTATCAAGCTTCATGTGTATTTCTCCATTTTGCACCATTGAGACCTTATTTTTGATAGGTTTCAAGAGCAGCTAAAAAACGGAACTGTCTCCGCTCACACAAGGAACGCAGCAGTTAAAACTTATCGAACTAGATTTCGAGCTTATTGGCACGCGGACTTTACCTACGATCCACGCTACCAAAAGATATCTACACCGGCGATCCTAATGTTTCGCAAGGTCATACGACACTTACCCAAGCAAAACGGCGCAACTCTTCTCACAAAGCGGCTTTAAGTTTTTCTGCGTTTTCTTTGATGACTGCCATATCTCCCATAACCCCTGCCGGCCCCATCGCCTTACCCTCAATGCGAGGCAGTATATGGAAGTGAAGGTGGAATACTTCTTGGCCTCCAGCAGCTTCGGAGAACTGCTGAAGCGTTACACCATCTGCTGAAAATGCGCTCATGGCTGCATTTGCAATTTTGTTCGCCGTCGCGATGCATGCCGCAAGCTGTGCTGGGGATGCGTCAAGTAAATTGCGGCAAGGTGTCTTTGGAATTACAAGGCAATGGCCATTGCTCCGAGGCATAATGTCCATAAAGCAATATGTTAGGTCGTCTTCAAAAACCTTGAAGGAAGGGATATCGCCTTTCAAAATCTTGGCAAAGACATTTTCACTGTCATAACTCGGCATGTGTCACCCTAATATCTCGTGTCATTATGAGCTTTCTTTCACGGAACGAAGCTTCGACCAAGGCTTAACTCCACCCCCCAAAAAAAGCCGCCCTGCAACGAGCGGCTTCCTTCTTTTAGCTTAAATCCGACTTAAGCATTCACATCAACTACAACGCGCCCTTTGACTTGCCCCTTTAGGATATCTTTCCCAAGCTGTGGCAAGTCGCTGAGTGTGGCAGGTACGACCATTGCTTCCAGCTTATCCATAGGCAGGTCTTTAGAGATCCTCTGCCAAGCGCGTACACGATTGTCATATGGCTGCATAACGCTATCGATGCCCAAGAGATTAACGCCGCGCAGCAAGAAAGGGATAACCGTAGCAGGCAAAGCAGCGCCCCCAGCTAATCCGACCGCAGCAACTGAAGCACCATACTTCATTTGACCGAGCGCCCGTGCCAGCATTTCGCCCCCGACAGCATCGACACAGCCACCCCATGTTTCAGCCTCGAGGGGGCGCTTGACGGTCTCGTTCAACTCTTCTCTTGCGACAATCTGAGTGGCACCAAGTGATTTAAGGTAGTCAGCAGTCTCAGGGCGCCCTGTGACACCTGCCACCTCATAGCCCAGATTGGCCAGAATAGCCGTGGCGACAGACCCAACACCGCCCGCGGCGCCGGTCACGAGGACAGGCCCTGCCTTTATCCCGTGGTCTTCCAAAGCCATAACCGCGAGCATCGCAGTGAAACCTGCCGTACCAACGGCCATCGCCTTACGGGTATCCAGCCCATCTGGCAACGGAACGAGCCAGTCAGCCTTCACACGCGCTTTTTGCGAATAACCGCCCCAGTGCGCCTCTCCCACACGCCACCCCGTCAAGACAACCTTATCCCCGGCTTTGTAACGGGGATCTGACGAGGCCTCGACGACTCCAGCAAAATCGATACCAGGTACGTGCGGATAGTTACGCACCAAACCGCCACCTGGGCCGACACACAGGCCATCTTTATAATTGAGTGTCGAATACTCAACCCCGACTGTTACTTCACCATCAGGCAAGTCAGCATCAGACAGACGCGCCACACTGGCGTTCGTCTTGCCTGTTTCCGGGTCTTTCTCAACAACCAGCGCATTAAAGTCACTCATATCTCTACCTCTTTCTTCATATCCAAAATGTTTCTCTCACCGTAGCAGCCTGTACGCCACTTGGCGTAATAACGTCGACTTCGGAGCCATCGTCCCAATGCGTCATACGGATCATTCCAATGGCCACATTTGTAGCAAAGTCAGGCGAGTATGCGGCACTGCTGATGTTCCCAACTTGACGGTCGCCAACCATCACCGGCCAGAGCCGGTCACATGGAGGCACAGCGTCACCATGAATTTCAATGGCTCGTATCTGTCTGACAGGCCCTTCTTGAGCGACGCGCAGCAAAGCATCACGCCCCACACAGCCAATTGCGCTATGTGTGTTGCAAAACTTGCCAAGCCCGCACTCATGCGGCGTGTTGTCATCGGTCATGTCGTTGCCATAGCTCAGAAGACCGCCCTCGATCCGCTCGATTAGATTGGGGCAGCCCGCATGAATATCATGCTTCTTGCCCGCTTCCATCAAAGCGTTCCACAGCGGCATCCCGATATCACTGCCTTCAACATAAATCTCAAAGCCGCCCTGCTTCGAATAGCCCGAACGCGCAACAGCCAGCTTGCGGCCCTGAAACTCGAGCATAGCAAAGCGGAAAAAGCGGATATCGCGCACAGCGTCGCCAAAGACATCCGCCATCACATCATCTGCCTTCGGACCTTGCACACCGAGCGGACTCACATCCGGCTCATCGACAAGCACATCCAGACGATAGCCATAGGCGATGCCCTTGACCCAAAGTAGCAAATCACTGTCCGCTATCGAAATCCACCAGCGATCTTCCGCCAGCTTTACAGCCACAGGATCATTCAACATCCCGCCCGTCTCATCGACGATCGGAACGTAGTAACACTGACCAACCTGCATATTGCGCAGATCGCGTGGCGTGAGCATTTGCATCAGCCGCGTGGCGTCAGGCCCGCGCAGCTCCACTTGGCGCTCACAGGCCACATCCCAAAGCTGAACCGCCTCCTTGAGGTGGCGGTAGTCTTCCTGAACCGTGCGAAACACGGTTGGCAAAAGCATACGGTTGTAAACCGTATAGCCTTTCACACCTGCAGCCTCCACACCCTCGCTAAAGGGTGTGCGGCGCAGGCGGCGTGACAGCGCAATCAGCGCCATCAGCGTGGACCATGCCAATCGATTTGGCAGATCTCAGCCGAGCGACCATCAAAATCCCAAACCCGACCAAACGCTCGGACCCGGCCTTGCGTGGCTTTCGCCACTGTAATGTCGGGACCCATCCAATATTCTGTATTGGTGACGACGATATCTTTACCGTCTTTGCCTTCCACTGGCACAACAGAGCCTTTGATCTTTTTACCAACCATAAGGCGGCGCTCTTTGCCCACAGTTTCAAACGTGATCGGAGCGCGCTCAGCCCCTAAAAACTCACCGACCAATAGCCCAAACAAGCCAGTCGTGCCACGCGCAGCTCCGGAAAAAATGGCAACAAGTGCGTCATACTGATCTTCAGTTGCGCGATCATCAATAAAAGCCGCCGCTTTCCAATTGCCACGCCCCATATTCCCAGGAATCTCGAGGAACAGCCCAACGTTTAGCCCCGAAAGGCTAACACCGCCGTATTCCCCCTCATCGATCCGAACCCCTGACCAGGCCTGACAATGACCTTCTGTGGGAGGGTGAGCTCCAAGGCTCACAACGCACGGGCAAAAAACAGTGCAATTGCAGTTCAGAATAAGTTCACCCTGGATCGCCCAAGGGATCGTTCCGATTTCTCCGTCGAGTGCCATTTTGTATCTCCTCTAAATAAATGCGCCAACCAGCGCGAATAGCCCCCAAGCGATCAGACCAAAGCCCAGCGGGCGCGTGAGCCAACGCCCTATATCGGGGAGTTTTTCTAGTATCATCATCACAGTCGCCAGCCCCATAAACGCAAGGTTCATCACGCCTCCAACAAAACCCAAGAGCATGAGAGCCCAGCAGCACCCCAAGCATACAAGACCAAGGCGGAGGCCGTTCCGCCATGCACCTTCTTCCCAGTGCTGCATGAAAAAACTGATTGGACGCCTGCACTTGCTCAAACACGCCTCTTTCAGTGCCGAGAACTGATACAATCCCGCACCAACCAGAAGGGATGCTGTGAGTATAGGCGACTGGCTCTGCCCCAAGAGATCAACAGCGCCCCATCGCGTCAGCATCATTTGAATACACGCAGCCAATGCTGCAAATCCAAGCCATATAGTCAGATACCCAATGACCAAATGACTAAAACGCCCACGCCCTGTGGAGCGGACCAGATCATCATATGTACCAAACGCGGGTAATGCCGTTGGAGCCATCATGGCAGCAGACATCAATGCCCACATAAGGAACAGTCGCGCCAGACCTGCTGCGTCTGGAGTGACAGTGCAAAGCGCCACCCAGAAGTCTGCTCCATACAACTTGGAATAAACCCTCATTTCAGCTGGGACAGCCATTGCAAAAAGCATGAACCAAGAAACTGAAATGACCGCGAACAGCACCAACCAGTGCATCCCAGTCATTGTCTTTATCCGGCTCAGGAGCATTACTACCTCATACGACTCGAGTGTTGCCATTAAATGTCAGACAATTTAAGCTCTCCGTAAAGTATAAATGTCAGACAAATGAAAAAAACATCCCCCAGCTCAGCAGATCTCTCTGCAAAAATTGCGAAAAATATCCGTGATGCCATCGTTGCTGGAGAATTGATTGTTGATGAAAGGCTACCGTCAGAGGCCGACCTTTCAGAGCAATTCAACGTCTCTCGACCAACCGTTCGAGAAGCCCTGAAAAGGCTGGCAGCACAGTCCCTTATCCGCACACAGCGCGGCGCAACAGGTGGGGCTTTTGTGAATCACATCAGCTTTCAAGACGCTTATCCACAGCAAATTACAACGTCTACGCTTTTGTTAAGTATGAACGAAGTTAGCTTTGAAACAGCCTGCGAAGCCCGCTTTACGCTTGAGCGCGCCTGCGCTCCGCTGTCAGCACAAAGGCGTACCGCAGACCAACTCGCAACCATGCGCGCAGAAATTTTCAGGCAATCTCAACCGGGGCTATCAGATGAGGCTTGGTGTGCCTCAGATATTAGCTTTCATCGTGCATTGGTGGACGGCGCCGCAAACCCGATTCTATCCTACCAGCTTGCTGGTGCGATAGAAGCAATCGAGCCACTGATGAACATGATTACTTTTACAGCACGCTCCAGAGCCGAGATTATTTCGCTTCACACCCAGATCGCAGATGGCCTTGAAGACCAAACGGCAGAAGCTGTAGACAAGGCATTGGTTAAGCTGGAGCGCTACACCAAAAAGCTGGCAGCCGACGTACTCTCCCGCCGCAAACCTACCGAAAACTAGACACAACTCTGCCATTTTTTTTGGGTGATGCATTGCAGCCAACACCAAAATATGAGGCTAAAATGTTTGTGAGAACGCTTTCAGATGTTAAAGAGACCGATTTCTTCGTTGATTGGGGCAATCGAACCAGCCATCGCCTCCTTACGGAACATGACAAGATGGGCTTCACAATCTGCCATACAGTCGTCAAAGCAGGAACAGAATCGCGGCTGCAATACCGAAATCACCTTGAAGCATGCTACTGTATTGCTGGCTCCCGATCAGTGCGCTCATTGGATGGAACCTCTCACAAGATTACCCCAGGGACAATTTATGTTTTAGACCAACATGATGACCATTTTCTTTGCGCTGATCTTAAGACAGATGTGGTACTTGTGAGCGTATTTAACCCTCCTCTTAAAGGAACGGAAAGACACGTCCTCAACGAAATGAACTTAGGTTCGGCATATTAATGCTGCCAACTCTAAGTTGCCTCTTCAAATTGCGCGCGCATGACACTATACTATCATTGTCCCTTCGGGGACTATGGACATAAACGCGCTTGTAATAAGCGGATCGGACCCGGGGGCGGTACCCGGCGTCTCCACCAAACATCCTTCATTTGAGGATCATGGGGACGAAATAGGATCGACGAACGTCTAAAGAGGTTAGCTTTGTTTCGGCTGGGTGCCACCGTATCGGCCCAAAATGTACAATTGCAAATGACAATCGTGCTCCAATGGCGATGGCCGCGTAAGCGACCGGAACTATTGAAATCTAAGTCCTTACGTTTAGCGACCTAAGGCGGGGTTCGCAGGCACCTGGCAACAGAAGCCTGCACTTCTTTTTCTGTTTATATACGTACAAAGACTCTAGCTATTATCTAATAGCGGACCACGATTCATATATTTGAAAACAAGAGAAAAGGTTGTGACATTATTCATTCAAGGCACAGCCTTTTCGTATCTCGATGCCTTTCTCTCTGAGAGGAAAGCACTCAAAGCAGCTATCTCATTGCTCAAGAACGATATACAGGTTGGAACTCAATATTCTGGAATGGCTCCGACACACATATGAGAGATCAAAGCCTAGCTGCGTTCTTGAGTACATTTGCAAAGCTGGGTGTCCTGTCCTTCGGCGGCCCAGCAGCACAAATTGCGCTTATGCACAGACTGCTCGTGGAAGAGCGGCGCTGGCTTAACGAGCAGCAATTTATGGGCGCATTGAGCTTTTGTATGCTCATGCCCGGCCCCGAAGCCATGCAGTTAGCAACCTATGCTGGCTGGCGCCTAAGAGGAATGGTGGGAGGCCTGATTGCAGGAGTGTTTTTCATTCTGCCAGGTGCCTTTGCTATTTGGGCTCTTGCTCTCGCCTATATTAAATATGGAAACTTGTATGAAGTTAAGGCAGCATTTCTCGGCATAAAGGCTGCCGTCATTGTTCTCGTGTTTCATGCCCTTATAAAGCTTACTGATAGAGCGTTGAAAGATATCTGGATGCTCGTGATTGCAGGGCTCGCCTTTGTGAGCATTTTCTTTCTGAACTACCCCTACCCTGTCATCCTTGCAACCGCGGCGTCACTTGGAGCATGCCTGTTCTCAAAACATGGCGAGATGGTGGGCGTGGATATGCCAAAGCATTCCAAACCTCTCCAAACTGTTTTAGTAGGTCTTTGCTTTTGGCTAGCGCCTCTGGGCGTGCTCTTCTACTTCAAGCAAGCATTCCTCATAGAGCTTGTGATCTATTTTGGGCAACTTGCTATCTTCAGTTTTGGTGGGGCCTATGCATTGCTCGGATGGATGACCCAAACTATCGTTCAAGAACACGGGTGGATCACCACAACACAAATGGTCGACGCCTTGGGACTGGCCGAGACAACGCCTGGACCACTCATCCTTGTTACGCAGTTCGTCTCCCATCTGGCAGGCTACACAAAAGGAGGACTAGTCTTCGCCACGGCAGCCGGACTTCTGACACTTTGGGCCGTGTTTGTACCATGCTTTACAATGGTATTTGTTGGAGCGCCCTACCTCGAGGTTATTTTGGCAATGCCACGGTTGCGAGCTGCACTGACCGGTGTGAGTGCTGCCGTTATAGGGGTCATAGCAAGCCTTTCGCTATGGTTTGCAATTTCTGTACTGTGGCCAAAAGGTCTTGAGGCTGGTGCCGCGAGCTTAAATTGGGCAGCGGTAGCACTGCTTGGGAGCGCTTTAATACTAGCACGAACAACCAACGGAAACCTCTTCGTGACTATATTTGGCAGCGCGATACTCGGATATATCGGGTTTCTCACTGGGCTAATCTAATTTGGAAACGGCCTTTTGTTTTCCAAAAAACTCCTTATTCTCGCCGCTGTAAATGAAGGGAAAGACCATGTCAGAAATGATTGACTATGGAACGTTGATGCACAAGGCCATGCGAAGTCTTGTAAGGCGTGTATTAAGTGATGTTGCACAAGACGGCCTTCCGGGAGCCCATCATTTCTTTATTACCTTTGATACGCAGCATCCTGATGTTCAAATTGCGGACTGGCTTCATGACCGCTACCCCGAAGAAATGACGATCGTAATCCAGCATTGGTTTGATGCTCTTGAAGTGACGGAAGATGGCTTTTCAGTGACGCTGAACTTCGGCGATGCTCCCGAAAACCTTAGAGTGCCCTACGATTCCATAAAAACCTTTGTAGACCCGTCTGTTGAGTTTGGCCTTCGGTTTGAAGTCAGCGAAGACGATAGCGTGCAAGACTTTGAAGCGCCGGTATCTGTTGACCTAGAGAAAGCACTTAAAGAGCCATCACAAAAAACAAAACCAGAGGCTGACATCGTTAGCCTTGATCAATTTCGCAAGTAATCCAGGAACGTATCGCTCAGTATAACTTGTTAGTGCTATCAGGGATTGCTCCTTAAGTCGCCGAGAGTTAGAGCATTTGCGACACTTTTTTCAAGGAGAGCCCGACATGGCCGAGACACGTACGGAAACCGACAGCTTTGGTCCCCTCGAAGTTCCTGCAGACAAATATTGGGGTGCCCAGACGCAGCGCTCGATTATGAACTTCCCTATCGGCTGGGAAAAGCAACCAATTGCAATCGTTCGCGCCCTTGGCGTGATCAAGAAAGCCTGTGCAATAGCTAATCGTGACAGCGGTGATCTTGAGCCCCGATTGGCTGAAGCCGTTATCCAAGCTGCTGGTGAAGTGATCGAAGGCAAGTTTGATGACAACTTCCCACTCGTCGTTTGGCAGACTGGCTCTGGAACCCAATCGAACATGAATTCAAACGAAGTCATTGCAAACCGCGCGATCGAAATTTTGGGCGGCCAGATCGGTACAAAAGACCCTGTACACCCAAATGATCACTGTAATATGGGACAAAGCTCAAACGACACCTTTCCGACCGCAATGCACATTGCGACGGCCATGTCGGTGCGTGATGTACTTATACCTGGCCTTGAAAAACTAGCCGAAGGCCTTGAAACCAAGGCCGCCGCTTTCAAAGATATCATCAAGATTGGCCGAACACACACACAAGACGCCACACCGCTAACGCTTGGGCAAGAGTTTTCAGGCTACGCTCACCAAATACGTATGGGCATAAGACGTGTAGAAGCCGCACTACCCGCAATATACGAACTTGCTCAAGGCGGCACTGCTGTTGGCACAGGGTTGAACACGAAACACGGATGGGGCGAAACGGTAGCGGGGCATATGGCCGAGATCACAGGCCTCCCATTTGTGACTGCGCCAAACAAGTTTGAAGCTCTCGCAGCACATGATGCAATGGTTTTCATGTCAGGCGCATTGGCTACCGTTGCCGGGTCTGCATACAAAATAGCAAACGACATCCGCTTCCTTGGATCTGGCCCACGGTCTGGCTTGGGAGAGCTCATCCTCCCAGAGAACGAACCCGGCTCCTCTATTATGCCAGGCAAAGTGAATCCGACCCAAGCAGAAGCTCTTACGCAAGTTGCAGCTCATGTAATGGGCAATGACGCCGCCATAAAGTTTGCTGGTAGCCAAGGTCACTTCGAACTCAACGTCTACAACCCGATGATAAGCTACAATCTTCTCCAATCTATCCAATTACTTGGTGATGCAGCAGATAGCTTTACAGAGCGCATGCTGATGGGCATCGAGGCCAACGAACCTCGCATAGAAAAGCTGATGAAGGAAAGCCTCATGCTTGTTACAGCTCTTGCACCGACTATCGGCTATGACAACGCGACCAAAGTGGCAAAGACAGCTCATAAAAACGGCACGACACTCAAAGAAGAAGCCATCGCTCTAGGCTTCGTCGATGAGGAGACATTTGATCGTGTTGTACGGCCAGAAGATATGATTGGGCCTAAGTGATGACAGAACCGGTTAATCTTAATCGGTTTAGAAAAAACAAAGCCCGGGCAGCTAAAGCTGCCCGCGCGCTTGAAAACACTGTAACCTTTGGGCGGACAAAAGCTCAAAAAGAAGTTGAGAACGCGTCCGAGCTCAAAGCAAAGCGAGAGTGGTCAGGAAAGAAACGCGAAACATGAGTCGACCTGCAAAACGATCCGTC
>NZ_CBFHTG010000030.1:0-17066 GCF_965658795.1 Lentibacter sp.
TTTACGTGTGCGCGCATTGGTATGCGTACGCTGACCACGAACAGGCAGGTTGCGACGGTGACGCAGGCCACGGTAAGAACCGAGATCCATTGCGCGCTTGATGTTCATTGAAGTTTCACGGCGAAGGTCACCTTCAACCATGTAGTTCGCATCAATGTGCTCACGTACGGCCAGAACTTCGGCGTCTGACAGCTCGTTGATGCGACGTGTGGCATCAATGCCAACAGCTTCGCAGATTGCTTTGGCAGAGGTGTTACCAATACCAGTGATATATGTGAGGGCGATCGGGACCCGTTTATTGGTCGGGATGTTTACGCCGGCGATACGTGCCATACGTCTTTTGTCCTTTCGTTGCGGGTCCGTAGTTCCAGACCCTTTTTTCACAACGTAGGCCCGAAGCGTTCGCTCGGGCCGCAGCTGATTTCGAGGTGATGTGAAACGCTCGGGTGCGACCCAAAGCAGAATCAATCTCTTAACAGAGATAGGGCGTGGTAGGAGCATTTCAGAGGGGCGTCAACCCCTCTGGTTGTTTGCAAGCGAGCTTACTTTAGCGTCGCTGCAATATCGGCCGTTACGGCGTCAATTGTGCCAAGACCATCGACCGAGCTGAGCTGGCCTTTGGCATGGTAATAGCCGATGAGCGGTGAGGTCTGCTTGTAGTAGGCCATCAGGCGCACTTTAAGGCTTTCCTCGTTGTCATCGGCACGGGCTTCGCCACCAGCGGCAACAGCCTCGGCGGCGCGGTTGAGAATACGGGAGACGAGCACTTCGTCATTCACCTGCATCTCGATCACCGCATCAAGCGTTTCGCCCTGCTCGCTCAGAAGCGCATCAAGAGCATCGGCCTGAGCCAGTGTGCGCGGGAAGCCATCAAAGATGAACCCGCCCTTTTTATCGCCTTCAAGCTTTTCGCGGATAAGGCCAATGACGATCTCGTCGGTGACAAGCTCGCCACGGTCCATGACCTCGGCAACTTTCTTCCCCATGGCCGTGCCAGAGGTCTTGGCTTCGCGCAGCATATCGCCAGTGGAAAGCTGGATCATGTTGCGCTCTTTCACGAGCATCGCTGCTTGCGTGCCTTTGCCAGCACCTGGTGGTCCAAGAAGAATAATGTTCATCGCCGTGTCGCTCCCTTACGTTTCCGCTTCCGTCCTTTTCCAGACAGCTGCGATCTTTCGATCAAACCTTCATATTGATGCGCAAGCAAGTGGCTTTGCACTTGCTGGATCGTGTCCATCGTCACCGATACAACGATCAGCACCGATGTCCCGCCAAAATAGAAGGGAATTGTGAATTGGCCGCGCAGGAACTCTGGAAGGAGACACACAAGCGCAAGATACGCCGAACCCAGTACAAGCACACGGTTGACCACATACTCAAGATACTCGGCCGTCTTCTTGCCCGGGCGCACCCCTGGCACAAAGCCTGACTGGTTCTTGAGGTTGTCAGCAACATCATCGGGCTTAAAGCTCACGTTGAAGGTGTAGAAATAGGCGAAAAACACGATCATCAGAGCAAAAAACAACAGGTAGAGCGGCTGGCCCGGGCCAAAGAACGCCAGCAGCCATGACATCACAGGGCCGGTTGAGCCTTGCGCGCTGAACGTGCTGATCGTGGTTGGCAGAAGCAGAAGCGAGCTTGCAAAGATCGCAGGGATAACACCCGCGGGGTTGACCTTGACAGGCAGGTGGCTTGAGCCGCCATCATACATCTTCATGCCCACCTGACGGCGGGGGTACTGGATGTTGATCTTGCGCAGAGCGCGCTCCATGAACACCACAAACATGATCGTCGCGATCACCATCAGAATCACACCGATGATCACAGCGGGGCTGATCGCACCTGAACGGCCCTGGCTGAAGAACTGCGCCAGAGCGGCGGGCACTTCGGCGATGATACCGACGAAAATGATGAGTGAGATCCCGTTGCCGATGCCGCGTGCGGTGATTTGCTCACCCAGCCACATCAGGAACATCGTGCCGCCGATCAGCGTGATCATGCAGGAGCTGACGAAGAACCAGTAAGGCAAATCAGGCTGAACCAGCTCGCCCCCGAAGATGCTCACCGACAGGCCGTATGACTGCAATGTCGCCAAGGCGACTGTGCCGTAACGGGTGTATTGGTTGATTTTCTTGCGGCCCTGCTCGCCTTCTTTCTTGAGCTGCTCAAGCGAAGGCACCATCGATGTCAGAAGCTGAACGATAATGCTGGCCGAAATATAAGGCATGATGCCGAGCGCAAAGATACCCATCCGCCCGAGCGCACCGCCCGTAAACATCGAGACCATCCCGCCGATGCCCTGCCCTGCCTGCTCCATAAACTCGCGCAGCGCCGCACCGTCGATACCCGGAACGGGAATAAACGTGCCAAGGCGATAAACGATCAGCAATCCAAGGGTGAAAAGGATACGCGAGCGCAGGTCGGAGGCTTTGAAAAGCGTCCCCCAGCTCGTGTTGGCGGCCATTTGTTCTGCGGCAGATACCATGGGGTCTCTCTTATGCATGAACGCCGCCAGCGCATTTTCCAAGCACTGGCGGCGTTTCGGGAAAACTTGTTAAGGGTATGTAAGACGCTTGAGCGCGCCTCACAACCTCTTATTCAGCCGCTTGCGCAACCGTTACCTTGAGCGAGCCACCAGCTTTTTCTACGGCCGCAACCGCAGACTTGGAGGCACCAGTCACTTCAATGTTCATCTTTGCAGTGATTTCGCCCTTCGCCAGAACGCGGATACCGTCAAGTTTGCGGCGTACGAGGCCACAAGCAATCAGCGCGTCTTCGGTGATGGCTGCTGTTGCATCAAGCTTTTTCTCATCAACAAATTTCTGGATGAGGCCAAGGTTAACAACGGCAAATTTCTTCTGGTTGGGCTTGTTGAAGCCACGCTTTGGCAAGCGTTGGTAGAGCGGCATTTGGCCGCCTTCAAAACCCTTGATCGCCACACCTGAACGTGACTTTTGGCCTTTGATACCACGGCCACCGGTTTTACCAGTGCCGGAACCAGGACCACGGCCAACGCGTTTGCGGGCTTTTGTTGCGCCAGGATTGTCGCGCAGTTCGTGAAGTTTCATATCGCTTCTCCTTGCCGGAAGCGCCCCCGAAGCGGAAATGGGCGAACACGGCGTTTCTTGATTTTGATTCTGTAGCCAGTATTGGCCACCCGCGGCGTATAGTCGGGTTAAAGACGCGGATCAAGAGAGAAGCTACGCGCGGACATGACCCACGTGCGTGCCTATGGTGGCGACTGGCTGGTAAAAGCCCAGACTGACACGCAGTCACCTTTGCTGCGGATGCTCCATCTCTGAAAACCCCAGAATGAAAGACGCCTGAAGCAACTTCAAAACCAGAAACGCCCCTCAACGCCCTATTCTCGCTTTGCCGCACACGCCGACGCTTTGATGATCGGCACACTGATCACTTTCGGACAGCAAACAGAAAACGCCGCCTTTTCCATAGTGTGATCAGCACGCCAATGGCAAAAACATCCGTGGCGAGCCCGATCCCACGCCATGCAAAGCCTGCGCCTTGCCCGTTTTCAAACCCTAGCTTTGTTTGTTGATACAGCACAAAAGTCACCCAGCCTGCCCCCACAAGTATGAGGGCAAAACTCCCAACGGCCTTCCACAGTCGTGCGGCACTCAAAGCACAGAATATCCAGACAACGCCGAGAAGAACGATGGCGAATTTAATCATCACCAGCCAGAACAAAGGCCTTTGCAACAGCCAAGACAAATGTTGTTGATAGAGCGGATCGCCACTTAAGGCGCCGACAACGATTTCAAACATTTTGCGCTCTTTCCTGAGGTCACGGTCGCCCCCCTTGTGATCGCTTCATAGCAAGAATGTGACAGACAGCAAACTCCGCAAGCCGGCTCTTTGACCAACCCGTCTCAATCTCTCCTCCCCCACAGCACAGCCGAGCCCGCCGCGTGAGCGGGCCCGCGCATCATGGCGCTGATCGGCGTGCAACTTTCCCAACGGGTCCCATCTCAGGCGGGCGGCAGCCATTCGGCTGCATCCGGCTTTCCCGGTCATCCAAGCGTAACCCGTGGCCCTGTATCGGCTGTCTGCGCCCGTTGCGCATCCTGATCATCTTGGTGTCTTGTTGTGGAAAATGAACCCGATAAAATTCAGCAAGAGCTGTGCGGCAAGGATCTGTGTGCTTTCAGAAGGGTCATATGCAGGGGCAACTTCGACCAGATCAATCCCGACGACATCTCCCCTCTTGCTCAGCCCCTGAAGGATTTCCAACACATCATAGTATTGAAACCCGCCATGGCTGGGTGTGCCTGTGCCCGGCGCGATGGAGGGGCAAAACGCGTCGATATCAATTGTGACGTAGTAGCGCGCACCTTCTGGAATACGGTCTAGAACCGCCTGTGTGCCAAGCGCGCGCACTTGCCGCACAGACAGGATATCCGATCCGCGCGCGCGCGCATCGACATAGCCTTCTTTTGCGGTCGAAGACACATTGCGAATGCCCAGTTGGGTCATTCCGGACACATAGTTCTTTTCTATGGCGCGGCGCATCGGGTTGCCGTGCCCGTCGGTGACGCCCTTTCGCTCATCGACAAAATCAAGATGGGCGTCGATCTGCACCACATGGATCGGGCCGTTTTTGGCACAATCCTCTTCAAAGGCTTTGATACAAGGAATGTTGATCGAATGATCGCCGCCTATGGTGACAGGCAAAGCGCCAGCATCGAGAATTTTCTTGACGCCATAGGCGATGTTGGAGTGGCTTTCTTCTGTCTTGGTGTGGATGATGTCGGCATCTCCGATATCAACGATGCGCACAGAGGCATCCAGATAAGTCGCATCATCTTCGTGATCATAGGCCCCCGCATGACCAAAGCTGAACAGCGTTGAAGCTTCGCGAACAGACCGCGGACCAAACCGCGCGCCCGCCCGGAACTGACACCCGAAATCAAACGGTGCACCGAGAATGGCAACATCCGCGTCGATTGCGTCCCAATCCTGCACATAGGGTTTTTTGCCAAAGGTCGCGATCCCGACAAAGGGAAGGTCGAGCCGACCTGTTTCATAGCCATGTGATGACATGTTCTATCACTTTCGATGGTGTGTATATGATGAGCCTGAGAGTCAGGGTTGAAGAGTGTCACGTTTAAGAGGGAGCCTCACAAAACAAACACAGCAACTCAAACATCATCGACGCTCCCACCCAAGCGGTTCCGCCAGACGCATCAAACGGAGGAGAGACCTCGACGAGGTCGGCCCCAACCAGATTGAGCCCCTGTAGCTTACGCACCATGCGTTGCGCCTCGAACGTGGTAAAGCCCCCTATTTCGGGCGTGCCCGTTCCGGGCGCAAACGACGGGTCAATACTGTCGATGTCAAAGGTGATGTAGGTTGGCGCGTCCCCGACGATATCTCTCGCCTCTTGCATGATCGCATCATGCCCCGTGTCATAGAGCTCTTCGATGGTGACGATGCGGATGCCCTGTTCCAGCCCCCATTCGACATCATCGCCCCCGCGTGTGCCCCGAATGCCAATCTGGATCATCCGTTTCGGATCAACCAGCCCTTCTTCGATGGCACGGCGAAAGGGCGTGCCGTGGGTAAATTTGCAGCCGTTGAAGTAGCTATCAAACAAATCTGTGTGGGCATCAAACTGGATCAGGCCAACCGGCTCTTTTTTGACCAGTCCGCGCAGGATCGGCAGGGTGATGAGATGATCGCCGCCGCCTGTCAAAGGGATGACGCCCGCCGCGCTAAGCGCGCTGAAATAATCCTCGACCCGTTGCAGCGTATCCATCGTATCCGCCGGGTTCACGGGGCAATCGCCGAGGTCGGCGCAGTTTCGCATGGCAAAGGGGGTGATCCCCGAGACCGGATGCTGCGCGCGGATCATTGTTGACTGATCGCGCAACTGACGCGGCCCGTGGCGCGCGCCCGGCCGGTTGGTCGTGCCAGTGTCCCATGGCACGCCGACCAACCCGATATCGACCTGCGAGATGTCAGGCGAGGTCAGTGGCACATGCCGCAGGCGCATGAAGGTCGGAATGCCTGCAAAGCGGGGGACATCCATCGCGGACACGGGCATAAAGGACAAAGGAGTGGTGCTCATTTCAAGGTAATCCTCAGGTAGCTGTCAGGTTGGAACGCTCGTTCAGGACCGTTCATTCCACGTTTCAAGAAATTGCTGCAGGCGCGGGCTTTGTGGATTTTTAAAGAGCTCAACGGGCGGCCCGCTTTCGACAACGACACCCTGATCCATAAAGACGACACGGTCAGCCACCTTTGCCGCAAAGCCCATCTCATGGGTTACAATGACCATGGTCATGCCTTCTTGTGCAAGGGTTTGCATCACCGTCAGAACTTCGCCCACCAGCTCGGGGTCAAGGGCGGAGGTCGGTTCATCAAAAAACATGATCTCTGGCTGTTTTGCCATCGCGCGCGCAATCGCGACGCGCTGTTGCTGCCCGCCTGACAACTGGCTCGGGTAATGGTTGGCTTTTTCTTCCAGCCCCACTTTTGCGAGGTTTTCCAGCGCGCGGGCATCAGCCGCCTGACGGTCCAGTTTCAAAACCTGCTTGAGCGCTTCACTGACATTGCCGAGGGCTGTCATATGTGGCCATAGGTTGAACTGTTGAAACACCATCCCCACACATCCGCGCACATCATTGATGTTGCGTGTGGTTTCAAGCAAGCGCGGCGCCTCGACACTGCGATAGCCGAGCAGCCTGTCCTTGATGCGGATCTGGCCTTCTTCATAGGTTTCAAGAAAGGCCATGCTGCGCAACAGTGTGCTTTTGCCCGATCCTGACGGGCCGATGATGCAGACCACCTCGGAGCCCCTGATCTCAAGGTCGATCCCCTTGAGGATGTGGGAGGTCCCGAAATATTTGTGCATCTTTTCAACTTTGACCACAGAACGCTGGGTCCAATTGGGGGAGGGTCTCTGGGTCATCAGTGGCGCACTTTCTGTTCTAGTTTGGCCCCCACGTAGGCGATTGCTTCGATCAATATCCAATAAAGCAAAGCGGCCGCCAGATAGGGCTCGAGTGTGGCGAAGGTTTCATTGACCATCTGTGTGGTGTTCTTGGTCAGCTCCGACACAGTGATGATCGAGAGCACGGCGGATTCCTTGACCAGAATGACAAACTGATTGGTCAGCGCAGGCAAAATCAGGCGCATCATCTGTGGAATGCGAATACGCCAGATGATTTGCAGCTGTGACATGCCCAGCATCTGGGCGGCCTCGGATTGCCCTTTCGGGATAGACTGAAAGCCCGAGCGGAAGATCTCTCCGAAATAGGCCGCGCCATAGAGCCCCATGCCGATTACACCCACGGTTTCGGCAGAAAAGGTCAGGCCAATGGACGGGCCGCCATAATACATCAGAAACAACAGGATCAAGATCGGTGTGCCGCGCATGACCTCGACATAAACACGGCACAGGATACGCACGGGCTTGGAGGCCGACATCAGCCCAAGCGCCACAAACAGGCCTACGACAACGGCCAAGGCGCCTGCAAGGAGGCAGATCAAAATCGTGATCCCGAAACCCGACAGCAGGATCGGGGCGTAGCGGACCAGCAGATCAATATCAAATCCCATGGGACACTCTTTCACTTTTGCTCAGGCGACGTTCCAATGCGCGCCCAAGAAGGCCCAATGACACCGTCATCACCAGGTAGGTCAGCGCAATAATCAGGTAGACTTCGAGGGGGCGGTAGGTCGTCGAGACCACCTGTTGGCCTGTCCGCAGCAGTTCGGTCACGCCGATCACCGAAATCAGGGATGAATTTTTCAACAAAGATGTCGCTTCGTTTGTGAGCGATGGTAAAACGGTGCGAAACATCTGGGGCAACAGGATGTTCTTGCGAATTTGAAACGGGGTCATGCCCAGCATGCGCGCCGCTTCGGTGTGCCCTGCAGGAATGGCGATCAGCCCCCCGCGGTAGATCTCGGCCTGAAACGCGGCAGTGTTCATCGACAGCGCCAGACAGGCCGCCCCGAGGGGGGGGAGCTCGATGCCGACATGGGGCAGAAAGTAGAAGATGATCAGCAGCTGGATCAACAAGGGCGTGCCACGCCAGATGCTGCGGTAGATATTGCTGGCGTAACGGATCAGGCGGTTTTCCGACAACAGGCCAAAGGCAAGGATCAGGCCGACCAGAACACCGCAAGCGATAGCCGTGAAAGACAGGGTCACCGAGAACACGGCTCCCGCTAAAAAGGCGTCCCAATGCTGTCCAAGGAGTGTGAAGAAAGTGGCCATGACATGTCCTGCGCGCAAAAAGGGGGATGTGGCGCAGGGGCGCGCCACATCCAGGGTTGGTTATTCTGCAGGGCGCAGCAAAGGCCCTTCGGGGAGTGTCATCGCACCACCAAACCATTTGACCTGCAGCGCATCCAATGTGCCGTCGGCCTGCAGGCGCGCAATGCCGTCGTTCATAAACGCGGTCAGGGACGCGCTGGTGTCGTCCTTGCGCCCCGCCCATGTGTAGAATTTCTGCGGACCGAAGGTGCCATCAACAACAGCAAATAGCTCGGGGCGCTTTGCTTGGGCATCCAGCAGGTTGGGCAGGCTATTGGCCACGCCCGCAATGCGGCCCGCAGCAAGATCGGCATAGGCCTCGTTGTAATCGACATAGGTTTTGATCTCGACGGGGCTGTCCAGCGTGGCGGTGTAGGCGGTCAAAGCCTCCAGATGGGCGCTGCCGGCCTGTGTCCCGATAACGTGACCGGCAATATCTGCAGGCACGCTGATGTCGTCGGTGGATGTGGTGGTCATGATTGACATCGTGCTGTCAGCAATCGGCAACGACATGGCATATCGGTCATAGCGCTCTGCCGTCAGGGTCAGGGACGTCACGATATAGTCGAATTGTTCGGCTTCCAAACCGGGCAAGATGCCCTGAAACGGCAGGTCGATACGGTTCAACTCTACGCCTGGAAGCTCTTTCATCAGCTCGGCCATGATATCGGCAGAATACCCGACAATCTCGCCATCTTCGATGAATTCGAACGGCGGAAAGCGGGCTTCGGTGCCGACGTTGAAAACGCCGCGTTCTTTGATCTCTTCAAGCAGATCAGCATGGGCCACCATGGGCGCGCTAAAGGCCGTCATGGCCGCGAAAGCTGCGAATACGAGGGGGGAGGAGTATTTCATCTTGGGCATCCTTGGTTGAGGGGTTGGAGCAAATTCGTCGTCTGTCCTGCGAGAACCATTCGCTGAAAAATTTACACCGCGAAATACATTTTTAATGTTGCTTACATTAGCGAAAGTAATGAAAGATCAGATATCGCAGGGAGAACGGCATGCTTTTCAACAGCTCGGATATCAGCAGCTTGAACGTCTTTCGGACGATCGTGGAGCACGGCAGCTTTGTAAGCGCTCAGTATTCGTTGAATATTAGCCAGTCGGCGGTCAGCCAGCACATGGTGAAGCTGGAGGATCGGTTGGGGTTCCGTCTGTGCCATCGCGGTCGCGCAGGATTTGCCCTTACCGAAAAAGGCGCCGAAATTTACGAACACGTCCGCGTATTATTTCAGCGACTTGATGAGTTTTCAGACACAGTAGGGGAGATGCGCGACGAGCTGACAGGGCGTTTGAGCATCGGTATCTCGGACAATATCATCAGCGACCCCCATTTGCCTGTGCCTTTGGCGCTCAACCGATTCTTGGCGCAGACACGTTCGGTTGATGTCAGGTTGGAGGTGGGCGTCGCAGCCGATATCGAGGCCAAACTGCTGCGCGGCGAGCTGAGTTTGACACTCACGCCCGCCTTCTCGATGGATGACCGTATCGTGCGCCGCAAGGTCTATGACGAGCGGCAGGTGCTCTGCTGTGGTCACTTGCACCCTTTGTTTGACGTCACCCGCCTGACGCTCGACAAGATCGAGGACTATCCTTTTGTTGTGCGCCCCTACCGCGACACGAATGAATTGAAGATATTTCAAAAGGCTAAAGTCGCGGCTTCGGCCTCGAACGTCGAAGCGATTGCAACCTTTATCTTGAGCGGGTGCTATCTTGGCTATCTACCGCGCTGCTATGCGCAGCGCTGGCTCGACTCCGGTCAAATGCGGCTGCTGCGCGAAAACGAAACCTCTTATGATGTGAACTTTTATCTCGCGACCCGCAAAAATGCGCGGGAAAGCCTCATTCTGCGGACCTTCATGGACGAACTACTGGCGCGCATTTATGATGCAGCACCGCTCGCCAATCTGCGTGACGCAGACTGACGCTAACGCGATAGGCTTCTCTTTGCGCACCAATCCTGTGTGCGGCAAAACAAACCGTCTCAAGCCACAACCCGCCTCACCTCGAAAGACAGACGAAACCGCTCTGCCCCCCTTTCGCACCAAGCCTTGGTCTTATCCCCCAAGTCGGCGCGCAGGTCTTGGCTGTTCAAGCCTGCGTTTAGAAAGAAATATCGGACCGTGGCGTTTCGCCGTCGCGCCTCACCCCCGGCAATGCACAGAGCATTTCAAAAAGCAGGCTGGCGCCAGCGACAGAGGTATTGCCTGAGGGGTCATAGGCTGGAGACACTTCAACAAGATCACCACCGACAATGTTGAGGCCCGCACACCCCCGCACAATCTCAAGACCTTGCATGACTGTCAGGCCACCCACCTCGGCAGTGCCTGTGCCAGGCGCAAAAGCCGGATCGAGACTGTCGATGTCAAAGGTCAGGTAGACCTTCGTATCCCCGATCATGTCTCGTATTTTGGCCATCAGAGGGGCAAGTGATTTGTGCCAGCAAGCTTCTGCCGGTATCACTTTCCAGCCCTTCTTGCGGCCCCAATCAAAGTCTTCGGGGGCATAGCCAGTGCCCCGCAGACCGATCTGGAACACCTTGTCATTGATCAGGCATCCGTCCTCATACGCGCGCCGGAACGGGCAGCCGTGCGCGACCTCTTCGCCGAACATATTGGCGTTGGTGTCGGCGTGGGCATCCACATGGATCAAGGCAACCGGGCCGTGCTTCTCCTTGATCGCTTTCAGGATCGGCCATGTCAGCGTGTGATCTCCCCCCAGAGTCAGAGGGATGACATCATGCGTCAGAATCTCTTTGTAATGGGTCTCGATGATCTGAACCGACTTCTTGAGATCAAACGTGTTGATCGGCACATCTCCGATATCTGCCACCTGCAAGTCATCAAACGGGGCCGCTCCTGTCGCCATGTTGTAGGGGCGCAGCATACGGCTTTCATCTCTGATCTGGCGTGGGCCCAAGCGTGTGCCAGGACGGTTCGAGGTGCCAATATCCATGGGCACCCCGACAAAACAAGCATCAAGCCCTGCGGCCGTGTCTTGAGCAGCCAAGCGCATCATGGTCGCCGGGCCACCAAACCGCGGCATCGTGTTGCCGCCAAGCGGCTGGTTGAAGTCTGTCATGAGGGGTGTCCTGTCAGTTGATCTCTTTTAAGCGCCTTTATCGCGCAGCCATTTGGTGATGATCTCGCTATGCCGCGCACCGTCATAAGACGGAAAATGTCCGCCGTGGACTGTTTGCACAGGCAGCTCGAGCAAGCGTTTCATACTGGCAACATAGTGTTCCATCTCGGATGGATCGTCACTTTCGATGAGAGCGCCATCATAAACGATGTCACCAGAAATCAGCAAGCCCGTTGCTTTTCCCAAAGGGCAATCCCTCCGGGGCTGTGGCCAGGTGTATGGATGACTTTTCATGCGCGTCGCAGGGGCCGACTTCACTGTATATGTCGCAGACGAATAGGGTACAGGCGGCAAGAGAATTCATGATGGGTGCCCATATGGTCAAAATGCGTCTGACTGGCCACAGCGTCGAGCGGCCGGCCTGTCACCAACGCCCCCCCACTGGCGCAGCAACGCCCCGCGCCCATGCCGCCGGCACGGGGCCGCCCAGACCACCCTGCCCCCGACCCCATTGACTTCCCCGCCCTCATCCCTCATATACCCCTCAGCACAGACCGAGCCCGCCGCGTGAGCGGGCCGCGCATCATGGCGCTGATCGGCGTGCAACTTTCCCAACGGTTCCCATCTCACGCGGGGGGTCACACGCTTTAGGCGGGTGGCAGCAATTCGGCTGCATCTGGCTTTCAGCGTCACCCAAGCGTAACGCGTGGCCCCTTATCGGGTGTCTGCGCCCTTTGCGCGCGCATTTGCGCACCACACTATAAGGATATCCACTTTGGATTTTGACATGCTGGGCCTTCCCGCCCGCCTTTCGACAAACTTGCAAGAGCTCGGCCTGACCGAGCCAACACCTATTCAGGCCAAGGCGATCCCACACGCCATGAACGGGCGCGACGTGCTCGGCCTTGCCCAAACAGGCACAGGCAAGACAGCCGCCTTCTCCCTGCCCATCCTGACAGCCATTGGCCGTATGGAAGGCAAGCCCGAGCCCAAATCTGTGCGCGGCCTTATCCTTGCGCCCACGCGCGAGCTGGCCAAGCAGATTCAGGAAGCCATGGTTGGCT
This sequence comes from Lentibacter sp., assembly GCF_965658795.1. Taxonomy (NCBI): domain Bacteria; kingdom Pseudomonadati; phylum Pseudomonadota; class Alphaproteobacteria; order Rhodobacterales; family Roseobacteraceae; genus Lentibacter; species Lentibacter sp. The sequence continues at coordinate 12,430 of NZ_CBFHTG010000030.1, forward strand.
TTGCCAAGGGCACAGGCACACGGATCAATCTCGTGATCGGTGGCGCGTCTCTCAACGTGCAGGCCAACAAGCTTGAGCGCGGCACAGACATTCTTGTCGCCACGCCTGGCCGTTTGCTCGACCTGATCGACCGCCGCGCTGTGCGCCTTGATGGCGCAAAGTTCCTCGTGCTCGACGAAGCCGACCAAATGCTTGACCTTGGCTTTATCCACGCGCTGCGCCGCATCGCGACGCTGTTGCCAAAAGAACGCCAGACCATGCTCTTCTCGGCCACCATGCCAAAGAACATGAACGAGATCGCCAACTCCTACCTGACAGACCCGATCCGCGTTGAAACGGCCCCTCCCGGCAAGCCGATCGAGCGTATCGAACAGTCGGTTCACTTTGTGTCCCAAGCCAGCAAGCCAGAGCTGCTCATCGAGCACCTTGGCGCGCATAAGGATGAGGCCGCTCTTGTCTTTGGCCGCACAAAGCACGGCTGTGAGAAGCTGAAGAAGCGTCTTGAAGCTGCAGGCTTCGCCGCCGATTCAATCCACGGCAACAAAAGCCAGGGCCAACGCGAACGCGCGATCAAAGCCTTCAAAGACGGTAAGGTCACGGTCCTCGTGGCGACAGACGTTGCTGCGCGCGGGATCGACATTCCGCTGGTCCGCCATGTCTACAACTACGAACTGCCCAACGTGGCCGACAACTATGTCCACCGTATCGGGCGGACAGCGCGCGCAGGTCGCGAAGGGGCGGCGATTGCGTATTGCTCCCCTGAGGAAATCGGCGAGCTGAAAGACATCCAGAAGCTCATTGGCCGCGACATCCCTGTTGAGGGCAAAGCGGCTTGGGCGGCAGACTTGCTCGCAAGCACCAAAGCAGGCCAGAAGCGCCCCAACGGCGGTGGCGGCGGTGGTCGTGGCCGTGGTGGCAAAGGTGGCGGCGGTGGCAACCGTGGCCGCAGCGGCGGCGCTGGCAAGCCCGCAGGTGCCGCGGCCAACGCGGGCAGCGGGAAGCCCCAACGCTCACGCAAGCGCCGCAGCTCGAACGCAGCCTAAAACATCAAACGCCCCGAGGTTCACGCTTCGGGGCGTTTCTCTTTCAGCCCTCTGCCGCGTAGCTTCCGCTCGCGTCATGCACCTCACGCCCGCTCAACGCTGGCGTAAAGACACAGACCAAGCGCAGATCGCCCTTAAGCGCGCGCAGGATGTGGCGCTCATGGGCGTTGAGCACATAGACGCTCCCCTCCGACAGCGGCCAGACACGCCCCGTAGAGACCTCTTCCACCTCGCCCTCGCCTGCGATGCAGTAGTTCGTCTCGATGTGGTTCTTATATTCCAGCTCCAGCGCGCTGCCCTCTTTGACCAAAGTGTCATGAAGAGAGTAGCCAAGGCCGTCATCGGCCAGCAGAATACGGCGGCTCTCCCAGCCCTCGCCCGTTGCATGGGCCGCAGTTCCTAAAATTTGGTTTAAATGCTTCACAATCATGGCGCGCTCCTTTTTGGCGCGAGCTTAGCCAGCCGCGCGGCCCACGCAAAGCAAAACGCCCCCGGCTTGCACCGAGGGCGTTTTATTTTTTGTCGGGTGGGCGCAAACCCACCTTTGGCCTTAGCCTTTTTCTTCGATGATCTCTACGAGATGCGGGATCTTGTTGACCATGCCACGTACAGCAGGCGTATCTTCCAGCTCACGGGTTTTGTGCATCTTGTTGAGGCCGAGGCCGATCAGCGTCTGGCGCTGTTTTTCGGGGCGGCGGATCGGAGAACCGATTTGCTTTACAACGATAGTTTTAGCCATCTGTTTCTACTCCTTACGCGTCTGCAGCTTCAGGGGCTGCGGCTGCTGGGGCGTCATCTTTCTTGAGGATGTCGGCCACTTTTTTGCCGCGGCGCTGAGCCACCATGCGTGGGCTGCTTTCTTTTTGCAGACCGTTAATTGTTGCGCGGATCATGTTGTAGGGGTTCTGCGAGCCGATTGACTTCGCAACAACGTCCTGAACACCAAGCATTTCGAAAACGGCACGCATTGGGCCACCTGCGATGATACCTGTACCCTGTGTGGCTGTGCGCATAACGACTTTACCAGCGCCGTGACGGCCTGACATATCGTGGTGCAGCGTGCGGCCTTCACGGAGAGGGACGCGGATCATCTGGCGCTTGGCTTGCTCTGTGGCTTTGCGGATCGCTTCAGGAACTTCCTTCGCTTTACCTTTGCCAAAGCCTACGCGGCCTTTTTGGTCGCCAACAACGACGAGAGCGGCGAAGCCAAAGCGCTTACCACCTTTAACTGTTTTAGACACGCGGTTGATTGCGACCAAACGATCTGCAAATTCTGGTGTCTCGTCACGATCGCGGCGTGGGCCGCGACGGTTTTCACGTTCTGCCATGAGGCAATTCCTTCAAATGGTGGCGCGCTTTTTGCGCCGTTTGTGTCAACTCCAGTGCGCCGCGTGAGTGTCACACGGGGCCTGAGTCATCGGGGCGGCCCGAAGGCCGCCCGCAAGTCTTAGATTTTCAACCCGCCTTCACGCGCAGCTTCGGCCAGAGCCTTGACTTTGCCGTGAAAGAGGAAGCCGCCACGGTCGAAGTATGCTACTTCCACGCCGGCTTTCTTTGCTCGTTCGGCAATCGCCGCGCCAACTTTCGTTGCCGCTTCGACGTTGTTCTTGCCGACAACACCAAGTGCCTTTTCGAGCGTCGATGCTGAAGCGACTGTTACGCCGTTTACATCGTCGATCAGCTGGCAGCTGATGTTTTTGTTTGAGCGGTGAACAGAAAGGCGCATTTTGCCACTGTTCACTGAGCGAAGTTTGTTCCGGACGCGCATGCGGCGCTTGAGGAACAGTTGTCGTTTGCTGTTTGCCATCTGTCCGGTCCTTATTTCTTCTTGCCTTCCTTGCGGAAGATATACTCGTCTTTGTATTTGATGCCTTTGCCTTTGTAGGGCTCGGGCTTGCGCCATTCGCGGATATTTGCCGCGACTTGACCAACGAGTTGTGCGTTATCACCTTCAATGATGATCTCGGTCTGCTTTGGGCAGGTTACCGTGACACCATCAGGCACTTGATAGTTAACATCGTGGCTGAGACCCAGCATGAGCTTCAGCGTTTTGGCATCTGTCATGGACGCACGATAACCAACACCGTTGATTTCGAGTTCCTTCTTGAAGCCTACGCTGACGCCTTTGACCATGTTGGACACGACAGTGCGGCTCATGCCCCACTGCTGGCGCGCACGCTTGGAGTTCCCGCGCGGTGTAACGGTGACTGTGTTGTCTTCAACTGTCAGTGTTACATCGTCGGTTGCCGTGAAGTGTTGTGTTGCCTTCGGACCTTTGACTTCAATCGTCTGGCCCGAAATAGTCGCGGTCACGCCAGAAGGCAGATCGACCGGTTTTTTACCAATACGAGACATTCCGCTCTCCTTAGAAGACCGTGCAGAGCACTTCGCCGCCAACGTGGGCAGAGCGTGCAGCTGCATCCGACATCACGCCTTTAGACGTGCTGACAATCGACACACCAAGGCCCTGACGGACTTCGGGGATGTCATTGGCGCTCATGTAAACGCGGCGGCCAGGTTTTGAAACCCGCTTAAGCTCACGAATAACAGGAATGCCCTCATAATACTTGAGGCTGATCTCAAGTGCGGGGTGACCGTTTACATCGGTGGTTTTTTCGTAGCCACGGATATAGCCTTCGTCAGCCAACACATCGAGAACCCACGCGCGCAATTTAGAAGCAGGCGTCATCACTGTGGACTTGCCGCGCATCTGGCTGTTGCGAATGCGTGTGAGCATATCGGCGATAGGATCGTTCATCTTATGCTCTCCTTACCAGCTCGATTTAACCATGCCGGGGATCTGGCCGTTTGAGCCGAGTTCCCGAAGCATGATCCGCGAAACCTTCAGCTTACGGTAGTAAGCGTGAGGACGACCTGTCAGCTGGCACCGGTTGTGCAAGCGTGTGGCCGAGCTGTTGCGCGGAAGTTTTGCAAGCGCGAGAGAAGCGCGGAAACGCTCTTCCATGGGCTTGCCTTGGTCACTGATGATCTCTTTGAGCGCTGCGCGTTTCGCGGCGAATTTCTCCACCAGCTTCTGGCGCTTAACTTCGCGAGCTACCATTGATTTTTTAGCCATTGTCTCTTTCCTCCCGCGGATCAGCTGTTGAAGGGCATGTTGAAAGCTTTCAACAGCGCCTTGGCTTCCGCGTCGGTCTTTGCGGTTGTGGCAATTACGATATCCATGCCCCAGTTCTCATCGACGTTGTCGAAGTTGATCTCGGGGAATACGATGTGCTCTTTGAGGCCCATGGCGTAGTTGCCGCGGCCGTCAAAGCTCTTGCCTGATACGCCGCGAAAGTCGCGGATACGTGGCATAGCAATCGTGATCAGACGATCCATGAATTCATACATACGTGCGCCGCGGAGCGTTACTTTCGCGCCCATTGGCATACCTTCACGAACGCGGAAACCCGCGATAGAATTTTTCGCGATGGTCATAACAGCTTGCTGACCTGCGATTGCGGAAAGATCTTCCACAGCCGACTTGGCTTTCTTGCTGTCTTTCACGGCTGCACGGCCACAGCCGATGTTCAGAACGATTTTATCCAGAGCAGGTGTCTGCATAACGTTCTTGTAGCCGAATTCCTCTTTCAG
>NZ_CBFHTG010000031.1:0-16931 GCF_965658795.1 Lentibacter sp.
GCCCTAGACGTCATATGCTTGCAGGGCGCGCTTGATAAGCCTATCAAGCGCTCAAATTTAGGATGGAGTAGAGCCATGGGCTTTAAGATGGGAATTGTCGGTTTGCCGAATGTGGGTAAATCAACGTTGTTTAATGCGCTGACAAAAACGGCTGCGGCGCAGGCGGCTAACTTTCCGTTTTGTACGATCGAGCCCAATGTGGGTGAGGTCAATGTGCCTGACCGGCGGCTTTACACGCTGGCAGACATCGCAGGCTCAAAAGCGATTATTCCAGCGCGTATGACATTTGTGGATATTGCGGGCCTTGTCAAAGGCGCGAGCAAGGGGGAGGGTCTGGGCAACCAGTTCCTGGCCAATATCCGTGAGGTTGATGCTATCGCCCATGTCTTGCGGTGCTTTGAAGATGGTGACGTGACCCACGTGGAAGGGCGCGTGAACCCTGTTGAAGACGCCGAAGTCATCGAGACGGAGCTTATGCTGGCCGATCTTGAAAGTGTTGAAAAGCGCCGGGCTGGTCTTGTGCGCAAGCTCAAAGGCAATGACAAAGAAGCTGTGCAGCAAGACCGTTTGCTGGCGGAGGCGCAGGCAATGCTGGAAGAGGGCAAACCCGCGCGTCTTGTCGAGATAGATCCTGATGATGCAAAGGCATGGAAGGGCTTGCAGCTCCTCACATCCAAGAAAATTCTTTATGTCTGCAATGTGGATGAAGGCAGCGCCGCAACAGGCAATGCTCACTCTGAAGCGGTGGCGGCTATGGCCGCGGCGCAGGGCGCGGGCCATGTGATTATCTCCGCCCAAATCGAAGAAGAGATCAGCAAGCTGGAAGACGACGAAGCAGAGATGTTTCTCGACGAAATGGGGCTCGCCGAGGCAGGGCTCGACCGCCTTATTCGGGCGGGGTATGACCTTTTGCATCTGGAAACCTATTTCACAGTCGGGCCGAAAGAAGCCCGCGCCTGGACCATTCGTGAAGGTACAGGCGCACCCCAAGCGGCCGGCGTTATCCATGGTGACTTTGAAAAAGGTTTCATTCGCGCCGAAACGATTGCTTTTGACGACTTTGTGGCCAGCAACGGTGAGCAGGGCGCCAAAGAGGCCGGCAAGATGCGCGCTGAAGGTAAGTCATATGTTGTGAAAGACGGCGACGTACTGCACTTCCTGTTCAACAAGTAAGTCTTATTGACCGGCTCAAGGGAGGGCGGTGCTGTGCCTGGGTAGCGTGGCAGATTGCCCATGCTCTTCATCTGCTGTTTAAATCATCTGGTTTGTCTACGTGGTGCATATGCGCAACGTAGGCAGGCAGGCCTGTTTGAGTTTTTTGTGTATGTCTGTTAGGCTCACCACATGAAACAAGCACTGTAAGCAAATGTTTTTTCAAGTGATGGCGGGGGTCCGCTGTCACCATTTGCGCGGTGCTTCCTCTTTTGAAATTTTTACGTTCCGCCCGCGTGAGTGACTGCTCGGTTGTGTCCGAGCGTTCAAACCGCCGCTTCGGAACACGGCCAATTCAGAGCAGGACATCAAAATGACCAAGCAAGACCGTAGCCCTCTAACAGGCAGCCCCGCGACCCACCCCGACCTTGAGCCACAAAGTCTGCGCGAGGCGGCAGGGCTTTCACAAGAAGAGATGGCTGAGCTTTTGGGCATGGGAGACTATGGCTATAGCGCTTGGGAGCGCGGTGCGCGCAAACCTGGCGGGCCAGCGCTGAAGCTATTGGCGCTCATCGCGACAGACCCTGTTGCCATGGTTGCGGCACTTCGCAAGTTGTGATGTGGCTCATGCCTTGCGTGGGGCGAACACCTGCGCGGCATTTCCCTCGCGGGCGCCGAATTTGGTGATGGGGGTGGTCGGCCCTTCTTCACTATAACACGACATGCATTCAATTTTGCTAAGCTATATGAATGGTTTAGGCGGAAAATTAGGCTGTGTGAAATTGATTGAAATTTGCCCTTGTAAACCTGATCCACGCGCGGCTATACCCGTCGGCGGAGACGTGGCCGAGTGGTCGAAGGCGCTCCCCTGCTAAGGGAGTAGGCCCGGAAGGGTCTCGAGGGTTCGAATCCCTTCGTCTCCGCCACATTCAGTGTGGTGTGTAAGAACCGGCCTTTCGGCTATGATTTAAAATAAATATTTGATGGTTTGTCGCTCGGGCCCGGTTCTGGGGCGAGCCTGTATGTGTTGTTCCCGACGCATAGGCACTTGGGACAGGTCGCACGAGTTCGGATGTCATGCGTGGTTGTCTCTCCATCGACCACAAGTAGGAGATTGGCAACTTCATGCGCAACCGTGTGCTTGCAAGCCGCACAAGTAATGATGATTGTCTTGTCAGAAATTGTCTTAAGTTTGGGGGGCATTTTCTGTCTCACATCCCAGTCTGCTGGTTGCGTGTGTGCATCGGATTTGGGGTAAGTAAAACCGCTTAGTTTGGGGCTGAAGTACTTTTCTCAGGTTTTCGGACCTATACCATAGGTGGGTTCTGCATGTGGTGATGAGAGGTTTTCTTTTGGCTTAGCAGGATCTGGGGAGCGCATTAAGATGCTTTTTGTTTGGGAATGCAGCTCTGGTCTCTTCCGTCTCCAACTCATTGGGACATTGTGAATTTCAATCCAGTTTTGACCTGTTTTTCTGTGGTTTGTCACGAATGGTTGTCTTGGGTGATCGCTCCACCCTCAGTCTGTCTTTGCGGGGCATTGGAGGCAGAGATGGTTTTGAAGTTTTGGTGGCGTCCAGATGTTAGGCCGCCTAGTGTTTCCAGCGGTGGCTTGGCAGGTGGCTGGGCTTAATTCTGCGGAGGAGCCCGTTATAATGAGCGCGCATTGGCAACAGATACTTCAGGAATATTGGGGCATTGACGCCACGCTTACGCCGCTTGATGGCGAATACGATCTTAATTATTTGGCGCAAGGCGATGATGATTACGTTTTGAAAGTGATGCGCGCAGAGAGCTCTGAAGCTTTTGTTGATCTGCAGTGTCGTGCCTTTGAGCACATCAAGCGCCACGCGCCTGATGTACCTGTGCCCCCAGTTGTTCGCAGCCTGGCTGGAGATCAGTTTATCTCAGTTGTGGATGGGGCTGGAACGCTGCGCCTTGTCTGGGTGCTTGAGAAGCTGGAGGGACGTGTCTTTGCCGAGATGCTGCCTAAATCGATGGAGCTTCTTCACCAAGTCGGGCAGATTTTGGGGAGCATGGATGCCGCGCTTGCAGACTTTCACCATCCTGCTTTGGAGCGGGAGTTCAAATGGAACCTGATGCAGGCCGGTTGGATAAGAGACGCGTTCGAGTCACGGTTTTCGCCCGAGCGCTGCGCCATTTTGCGGGACATCATTGCTCAATATGACAGGATCATGCCCTCCTTGGCCCAGCTCCCTCTGGTGGCTATCCATAATGATGTGAATGATTACAATGTTTTAGTGAGTGGTTCGCTCACGCAAGCGCCGCATGTGACTGGGGTCATTGATTTGGGCGATATCTGCGCGAGCCCGCGTGTCTGCAATCTGGCGATTGCTTGCGCGTATATGGTCTTGGGCCATGAGGCGCCGGAGCAAGCTTTGGGCAGCGTCGTTTCAGCTTACCACAGCTCTAACCCTTTGACGTCCCAAGAGCTTGATCTGATTTGGCCTTTGCTTCGGATGCGCCTTGCGGTGAGTGTGGTCAACTCGGCCATGATGGCTGATGAAAACCCAGATGATCCTTATGTTGTTATTTCACAAAAGCCTGCCTGGGCGTTTCTTGAAGGCAGTTATGAAGACGAAGGGTTGATCCGCGCGCGGCTGCGTGCGGCTTGCGGGCTTCCTGTGACGGATGCTGCGCCCCGTGTTCTGGCGTGGCTTGATGCTGCGCGCGGAAGCTTTGCACCGCTCTTTGCACAAGACCTTAGCGATGCACCTATGGGGTCTCTTTCCGTCGAAAACTCCGCCAGCCCTGAAAATCCGTTTGATTTGCCGCTCGCGGAAGCTGCTGTGATTGGCGAGGAATATGATGACAATGGGCGTATTTGGCTGGGGTATTACAACGAGCCGCGTCTGATCTATACCGCGCCGTTCTTTCGGCGAGGGCCGTGGAAGGCATCCAACCGTCGGACGGTCCATATTGCGGTGGATGGCTTTACTCACGCCCAGACGGAGATTTTTGCGCCGCTTGAAGGTGTGGTGCATGTGGTTGAGAACCGCACCGCGCATCTTGATTATGGGGGGGTGGTGATCCTGCAGCATGTCACGCCTGATGGTGATCCCTTCTTCACACTCTATGGCCACCTCAATCCAGAGGTCTGCACGCGCCTCAAGGTTGGCGATACTGTTGCCAAAGGCGCGCTTTTGGCCCGTCTGGGGGATCAAACCCAGTCTGGCGGCTGGGCACCTCATGTGCACTTCCAGTTGGCTTTGACCACTGAGGGGATGGGAACAGATTGGCCGGGTGTCGCGGATCCAGACGAGATGTATCTCTGGGGGGCTATCTGCCCCAACCCAGCTGCTCTGCTCAACCTGCCTGATGAGAAGACAGGGTATGTCACGCTCGCGCAAGAGCCCGTTTTGCAGGGGCGCAAGGCGCATTTTGCCCGCAATCTCAAGTTGAGCTATGCTGAACCAGTGATGTTTCTGCGCGGTTGGAAGCACCATTTGTTTGATGCTTGGGGACGCCCCTTTCTGGACGCTTATAACAACGTGCCTCACGTGGGTCATGCACATCCGCGCATTCAGGCGGTCGCGGCTGATCAGCTCAAACGGATGAACTCCAACACGCGCTACCTTCATCCCGCACAGGTCGCTTTTGCTGAAAAGATCGTATCAAAAATGCCTTCGGGTCTGGATGTTTGCTATTTGGTAAATTCAGGATCAGAGGCCAACGAACTTGCGCTCAGGCTGGCCCGCGCGGCCAGTGGTGGGCGTGATATGATCACGCCTGATCACGGCTATCATGGCAACACCACTGGTGCGGTTGATATCTCTGCCTACAAGTTTAATGCCAAAGGTGGTGTCGGGCAGCCCGATTGGGTGCAACTGGTTGATGTGGCGGATGACTACAACGGCCGCTACCGCCGCGAGGACCCCTTGTGTGCTGAAAAATATGCAGCTCAGGTCGATGAGGCGATCGCCCGCGTTTCTGAGCGGGGCGGCAAGCTTGCGGGCTTTATTGCGGAGACGTTCCCCAGCGTTGGAGGGCAGATCATTCCTCCAAAGGGCTACTTGGCGGGCGTTTATGCCCGGATCCGTGCGGCGGGTGGCGTCTGTATTGCTGATGAGGTTCAGACAGGGCTTGGCCGCTTGGGAGCGTATTATTTCGGCTTTGAAGAGCAGCAAGTGACGCCTGATATCGTCGTGCTAGGCAAGCCGATTGGCAACGGCCATCCGATTGGTGTGGTTGTTACAACCCGGGCCATTTCAGAAGCCTTTGCCGAAGGCCCCGAGTATTTCACCACGTTTGGTGGCTCAACGCTGTCTTGTCGTATTGGCCATGAACTGCTCGATATTGTGGATGAAGAGAGGCTGATGGAAAATGCCTCAGCCATGGGCAAGCGTCTGCTTGACGGGCTGCGCGAGTTGCAGTGCCATCATGAAGTGGTTGGGGATGTGCGCGGCTATGGGCTTTTTATCGGGGTTGATCTGGTCACTGACCGACAGACGCGCCGCCCTGCAACTGAGGTCGCCGACTATGTGAAAAACAGGATGCGCGCCCATCGCATACTGCTAGGCTGTGAAGGGCCATATGATAACGTGCTAAAGATCCGCCCCCCGCTGACAATTGATGCAGAGGGGGTTGATATGATCCTTGCCAAACTGGCTGATGTTTTGCGCGAAGTTGACTGCCTGCGCGCTTAAGCGTCGCGCAAGAACATTGGCCCGCCTTTCCAGCGTGGGAAGCCAAAGGCGTTGACCATGGTCACGTCTATGTCTTCACGGCTTGCGGCGATGCCTTCCGTAAGGATGGCTGCGCCCTCGCTTTGCATGCAGCCAAGGATACGCGCCATAATGGCCTCGGCGCCAAAGCTCTGCCGCGTGATGTTTTTGCGCGCACTTTCAGCCAGGATCAACGCTTCCACCTCAGGGTTGCGCTGTGGCGTCCCATCTTCTCCGTAGAGATACCAGCCGCGGCCTGTTTTGCGGCCAAAGTTGCCTTGCTCACAGATGCGATCTGGAATGTCGACATAGCGCTCGCTTGCGGGGCGAGCTGTGGCGCGGCGCTTGCGTGCAGCCCAGCCGATATCAAGACCTGCAAGATCCTGCATTTCAAAAATACCCATCGGCATGCCGAAGTCGCGCATTGCGGTATCAACTTCATGGGGCAAGGCACCGTCTTCCAAGAGGTAATCAGCCTCGCGGCGGTAAGATGACATGATGCGGTTGGCGATGAAGCCATCGCATACGCCCGCCAGAACAGGCAGCTTGCCCAGTGATTTGGCCAGCTGAAGCGCGGTTGCCAGCACATCATCTGCCACAGTCTCAGGAACAACGATTTCGAGTAGCTTCATGATGTGGGCAGGGGAGAAGAAGTGAAGACCAACCACGCGGGAAGGGTCTTTTACGCTCGCTGCAATTTCGTTTACGTCAAGGTAGGATGTGTTTGTTGCGAGGACGGCCTCTGGCTTGCAGGCGGCCTCAAGAGCGGCAAAGACCTGTTTTTTGACGTCCATGTCTTCAAACACAGCCTCGATCACCAAATCCGCTGTGGCGAGGCTGGCATAGGTGCTTGCCGTGGTGAAGTTCTGAAGCAAGGTGTCGTGTCTGGTCTGCGAAATGAGGCCTCGCTTCAGCGAGCCACCAATAATCCCCTCAACGCGGGCGGCTCCTGCGTTGGCTGCGTCTAGGTCACGTTCCACCATGTGTACGGTGAGCCCCGCCAAAAGCGCTGCTGCGGCGATGCCTGCCCCCATGGTGCCACCGCCAACCACGCCAATATTGGCAGTGGGGCGTGGCGTGATACCTTTTGTGCGCGGCGTTTTCCCAACCGTCCGCTCGGCAAAGAAGATGTAGCGCAGTGCAGCAGACTGGGACGAGCCTTTGAGGCGCATGAAACGCTCACGCTCAAGACCCAAGGCTGTGATGCCATCATGGTCGAGCGCGTCGCGCACAGAGGCCGCGGCTTCATGAGGGGAATGTTGCCCTCGCGCTTTTGACGTCAGTTTGGCAATGGCGGTGTTCCATGTCTCTGCTGCAACGGCGGGCGCCTCACGGCTCAGCAGCGGCTTTGGCCGCGGCTGGCTGGCGGCGTCTCGGGCCATGGTGAGTGCGGCTGTGAGCAAGTCGTCTTCGGTGACAGCATCAAAGAGGCCGAGCTTGTGAGCCTCTGCGGCCCCGATGGGCTTGCCTGTAACCGCAAGGCGCGCAGCTTCCAGCGGGTCAATCAGGCGTGGCAGGCGTACTGTGCCTCCGGCTCCTGGGATCAGGCCAAGGTTGACTTCCGGCAGACCGATCTTGGCGGTGGATAGCCCCAAGCGGTGTGAGCAGGCTAGCGCAAGCTCACATCCGCCGCCCAGAGCGGTGCCATGGATCGCGGCGATCCATGGTCTTGTGGCGGCCTCGATTGCGTTCAGCAGGTCTGGCAACATCGGCTCAAGGAAAGGTTTGTCAAACTCGCGGATGTCCGCTCCGGCAACAAAGCTGCGACCGCTGCAGATGAGGACAACGGCGGCTGGCTGGCTTTTCTCGGTGGCTTGCAACGCAGCCAAAAGTCCTTGGCGCACAGCCTGAGACGCGGCGTTCACAGGTGGGTTGTCGATAGTGACAACGGCGATATCGCCATGCATTTGTGTGGTGACAACTGACATATGGGCGCTCCTCTTTCACAGCTTGCGCGACCCTGTCCCGCAGCGCTTAAAAAGTCAACCGCACGGTCGGTTATTTGCCGTAGTAGAGCGCCTGCACGTGCTCAGCTTCGGCAAAAAAGAGCCAACGCCCCGCAGCGATCCCCACAAGATGCGACAGCACAGCCACAAAGCCGATAAAGTGAGTGACGGGTAGGGCGAGCATCAAAAGCACAGGCAATACAACCCCAAGGCCAAGGGCAAAGATCCTCAGTTTAACCGCGTGTTTGCGACCAACCTGATAGGCCATTTCCTTGAGTAGATAGTTTTCGCCTGAGTGGGGTGGCTCTAGCAGACGCACTTTACCGATACGGCCAAGGCCTGTCGCTGTTTCCAGTGTGGATCCTGCGCGCCCCTTTTCATCGCCCTTGATCCAGGCCCAGACCATAAGTGCGCCGAGAATGACAAGCAAAACCGCAGCAAGCCGTGTTTGGCCCGCAAGCAATGCGCCACCGCCCAAAGCGTGCATCATAAAGACAGGTGGTGTTGTCCACATGTTCCAGCGTGGCACTGTCTTGAGCTGTGTGTAAATCATAGATGTGGTAAACACAGTGCCCAGGCAAAGCAGAGCGCCGAAGAGGCCCAGAAAGCGCAGGCGCAGGTCAAAGAAGATCAGTGCGACGGCAAAGACTGCCATTGTGAGGAGCGCCGCCACGGCTGCGATACCTTCTCGCGAGAGCCAGCTTGAGCGCCATTGGCTGAAGGCTTTTACGGCATTCTTGGGGTTGGCCAAATGTGCAACAGAGGCCAGAAGCCCGCCGACGGCAAGTGTATAGGCCAGCGCAAAAAAGACGAATGCCACCCAGCCAGACACGGGAGGCAATCCAAGGCCGAGAAAGGCAAGCAGGCCAAAGCCGAGGCCCGAAAGTGTTGTGAAGGCGATAACGGAGGGAGCGGGGTGCATCAGAGTTTCTCCAGCGCTTTATCAAGCCATGCGAACAGGCCTTTGGCATCAGTATGTTCGGGCTTTAGTGTGGCCTCGGAGGGCTGGTCTTTCAGCCGTGGCGGCAGATATTTGTTCACGGGCTTTGTGCCCAGTTCTGGCATAAGGTCCATGCCGTCACGCGCGGCAACGAGCTTTGATACATCGCTCTCAGGGTCGCCCAGGTCACCAAAGTGGCGGGCATTCGAGGGGCAGGTTCGCACGCAAGATGGGACGCGGTCTTCTTCGGGGATGTTCTCGTTATAGATACGGTCTACGCAGAGGGTACATTTTTTCATGACACCGAAAATTTCGTCAAGCTCACGTGCGCCGTAGGGGCAAGCCCAAGCGCAGAGGCCACAGCCCATGCAATCGGCCTCGTTCACGAGAACGATCCCGTCTTCCTCGCGTTTATAGCTTGCACCTGTCGGGCAAACCGTCACGCAGGGCGCGTCATCGCAATGCAGGCAGGATTTAGGGAAATGCACGGTTTGGGAACAGCCCGTTTCAGGCTGTGCTTCAAAGCTGTGCACACGGTTGAGGAAGGTGCCATGTGGCTCGGCGCCATAGGCGTCAATATCAGAGAGTGGCGCGCCGTAGTTTGACGTGTTCCACTCTTTGCAAGACACAACGCAGGCCTGACAGCCAACGCATGTGTCGAGATCAATGACGAGACCGAGTTTTTTCTCGGTTGTTTGCGGCAGGGTGGTCATGCGGCCTCCTGACAGGCTTGAGCGGCAAACAGGGCCAGCTCGGTGTTAAAGCGCTCGGGGTGTTCTGCGAAGGGCGCGTGGCCCGTTTCATCCCAGAGCGACAAGGTGCTATTGGGCAGCGCCTCTGCGGCGGCCTTGCCTACACCAGGGACGACGATGGTGTCGTTCGCGCCATGAATGACACAGGCAGGCTTTGTGAACGTGTTCCAGATCGGGCGGCAGTCAAGCGTGCCTGCAAACAGCGCGCGGCGCACCAGCGGGCTGACCAGCATGTTCGCGCCAACGAGTGTGCCATAGGTTTGGCGCGGCAAGGGCTGATGGGTACAGTCATGCACGAATTTCGCAGTTGCTCTCAGGCGGCGGGCCTGATCGGTGGTATAAAGGTCTTTGTTGAGAGCAGGGCTTCCTTCTCCCATCATCCAAGGCTCCCGGGCGTCTCCAATGGCAAGCACGCCCCCGACGGCTACAATGCCAGCCAGCGCCTCTTGACCATAGGCCGCAAGATAGGAGGCGATGACGCGTGCCCCATATGACCATCCTATAAGTATGGTTTTTTCTAGTCCCAGCTCAGTGATCACGGCGTGAATATCTTCGCCCCAGAGCCTTGTATCACTATAGGCCGCGGGGTCTTGCGGGGCGTCAGAGCTGCCGTGCCCGCGCAGATCAAGCGCAACGACACGAAAGCGCTCGGCCAAGGGTGCCTGCGCCTCCCAGCAAATTGAGTGCTGCGCCCAGCCATGGATGAACAGGAGCGCAGGTGCCTCCTGCGGGCCGTGGTCGGTGACGTGAAGCTTGAGCCCGCCACCACCGGTTACACTGTGGGTGCGCATCAGAAGTCTTCTCCGTAGCTGACGTTTTTGGGCCCTTGGCCGACAGGGCTGTCTTGAGCGGGGAGGGCTGGCTCGCTTGGCCCGCCTTTCGGGGCTTTCTCAAGCCGGACGCGCAAATCAAACCATGCTGCTTGGCCTGTGATCGGGTCTGAGTTGGCCCAGCGGAGGCCGTCGCCCTTGGGTGGCAAAAGCTCGTTGATGAGATGGTTGAGCAAGAAGCCCTGCGTGGCCTCCTGTGCATCTTCGCTCAAAGCCCAAGCGCCGCGCTTTTTGCCGATGGCGTTCCACGTCCAGATGGTCTTGCCGTTCACCCCATCCATCCGCGCGACCGGCACTTTGATGCGGGCATGGGGAGAGGTCACATAAGCCCAGTCGCCTTCTTCAAAGCCGTGTTCTTCCCACAGTGCGCCCGGAATGAACATTTTGTTCACGCCAGTGATCTGGCGGAGCCATGCATTCTGGCTGCCCCATGAGTGATACATATGCATGGGGCGCTGGGTAAGGGCATGGAGTGGGTACTCCTCCTCGGCAATCTGAGTTTCTTCAAAGGGCGCATACCAGTGGGGCAGAGGTGTCATTGTCTCGATCATGCGCGCACGCAAATGATCTGGCGGCTGTCGCTCGCCATAGCCTTCGGCGGCCAGTTGCATTTTTCGCATCGGCTCAAGGTAGAGATTAAAGACATAGGGTTGGGGCGCATCAAAGAGGCCGATCTTGACGGCCCAGTCCTGATAGGCTTGGTTCCACGGCTTATAAAACTGCGCGTCCTCAGGCAAATGGCTGATCCAGAAGCCTCCGTTGGCGATGTATTGCTCCAGCTGCGCGGTGTTTGGCGCCCCTCGGCCTTCCTCGTTTCCGTCTGTGCCTCGAAAGCCTGCCAAGGGGCCAACGCCAGCACGGCGCTCGTGGCTGACGATATAGTCGGCATAATCGGCGTATTTCTGGCTTCCGTCGTCATTTACAAAACCGGGCAAGCCGAGCCGCGCGCCAAGGTCACAGAGTGCCGACTGAAAACCTTTTACGTTGCGGTCAGGCTCCACCACAGGCCAGCGGATCGCATCGGCTGCGGCGTCTGCCTCACAAATCGGGCGGTCGAGCAGGCTGATACAGTCGTGACGCTCCAGATAGGTTGTATCTGGCAAGATGAGGTCGGCGTAAGCCACTGTTTCTGAGCTGTAGGCATCGGAGTAGATGATGTGCGGGATGACATAGTCTCCGCTTTTATCTGTGTCGGTGAGCATGTCTATCACCGAGGATGTGTTCATCGAGGAGTTCCAGGCCATATTGGCCATATACATAAACAGTGTGTCGATCTTGTACGGCACGCCTGCGTGCGCGTTGGATATCACCATATGCATGAGGCCGTGCGCACTCAGCGGATTTTCCCAAGAGAAGGCTTTATCAATACGCTTGGGCTGGCCATCCTCATCAATGAGCAAATGCTCTGGTCCCATTGGATAGCCAAGATGTGGGCCGTCTAGCGGCTGCCCAGCCTTATAGCCAGCGTGTGGCTTGGGGTGGGCCTCGGGTGGCTTGGGGTAGGGCGGCTTAAAGCGGAAGCCGCCCGGGACTTCGACAGAGCCGAGCAGGATTTGCAGAATATGCAGCGCGCGGCAGGTCTGGAAGCCATTGGAGTGCGCCGAGATACCCCGCATGGCATGGAAGCTTACGGGGCGGCCGATCATTTGCGCGTGCTTCTCGCCCTTCCAGTCGGTCCATGGTTGGTCGATCACGATTTCTTCTTCAAACGCCACGCGCGCGAGGTCCGCGGCAAGTGCTTTGATACGAGGCGCAGGGATGCCGCAGCGCTCGGCAACAGCCTCGGGCGCGTAGGTGTCGCTCATATATTGTTCAGCCAGCAGCTCAAAGGCGGGGCGATAGGTCTCGCCAGCAATACGTGTCTGGCCTGTCAGCTTTGGGCTAACGCCTTTGGCGTCATAGTCCGCCGTCTTGCCCGTGGCGCGATCCATAACCTGAGCCTTGCCGTTTTCAGCGCGCAAGAAGAGGCCTTTGTTCGGCCCGTTTTCGGCACAGTTCACAAGAAAGCCTGCGTTGGTGTAGCGGGTGAGGTAATTGAGATCGATCTGACCCGCTTTGAGCAATTCGTGGATCATCGCCATGATAAAGAGGCCGTCTGTCCCGGGGGTTATTCCGACCCAGTCATCGGCCACAGCGTTATAGCCAGAGCGCACAGGGTTCACGCCAACAATCCGCGCGCCGCGCGCTTTGAGCTTGCCAATGCCGATCTTGATGGGGTTGCTGTCGTGGTCTTCGGCTACACCAAAGATCATGAACATCTTGGTGCGGTCCCAGTCGGGCTGGCCGAACTCCCAGAAAGCGCCGCCCATTGTATAGATGCCAGCCGCAGCCATGTTCACAGAGCAAAAGCCACCGTGGGCGGCATAGTTGGGTGTTCCAAAGGCTTGCGCCCAGAGCGATGTGAAGCTTTGTGACTGGTCTCGTCCTGTAAAGAAGGCGAGCTTTTCAGGCGCGTTTTCACGAAGGGGGCGCAGCCAGCTTTCGGCCAGCGAGTAGGCTTCATCCCAGCTGATCTCTTCAAACTGGCCCGAGCCACGTGGGCCAACGCGCTTCATCGGTGCGCGCAGGCGCGAGGGCGCGTAATGCTGCATGATGCCCGCAGAGCCTTTGGCGCAAAGAACACCCTTGTTAACGGGGTGATCTTTGTTGCCCTCAATGTACTTCACCTTGCCGTCTTGCATATGGACATCGATGCCGCAGCGGCAGGCACACATATAACAGGTGGTTTTGCGGATTTCGTCAGACACGTGGGGAGAGGGGCGCGCTGGCGCCTTGTCAGATGTGATGGCCATGGCTCTTTCGTCTTTTCTGTTGTCCGCGGTTTGCACGGCCTAGGGTCTTTTCAAGATGACCGAGCCACAGCGGCGCGTCAAAGGGAAATGGCTGCCGCTTGGGTGATGGGCGATTGTTTGGGTCAAAGAAAACATTGGCTTACCCACGCTAGTGCTGATGACTGGCCTGACCTGCGTAACTCAACTGGACTTAGATGCAGCCGTTCTTTTGCGGCGCGGGCGAGACGCGCTGATGAGGGGCTTGTTGGCGAATCGTTGATTTAAGAGGTCCTGCGAATGAGTGGTGAGGGGCGAAGCCGGAGCTTTCCTCGAAGGGCGCTGCGAAAAACTGTGTTTCCGCTTTCAAAACAATGGGCTGAAAGTTTTTGGTTAATTTTGTGCTCGTGGCAAGCCGCATAAAAACAGGTGCGGGATTCCCTTTTGCGCAAAGAGTATACAAAAGTTTAAGAGAGGTATTGGGCGTAAGTCTCTGGGTGAGTTGTTTGTATATCGGCATAAAAGGTATTTTTTTGCCTAAATAATGCTCCTATTATCTTTTTTGACGTGGTTGTGCCGAAATTCCCCTTGGACTGTTTCTGTTTCTGAGTTTATCAAAAGATATCGCAACACGGTTGTTTAAGTGGTTGGCGCGAAGCCCAGTTGGTTGCGATGCGAAAGCAAACTGGGATCGCGCTTTGGTTAAAATCTGAAATATTCCCCAACAAAAAAATTATCGCCCCGCCGTGCGCGGGACATTTAAGAGTTTTGTAAAATTTAACAGGAATTGACTCAGAGCCTGCAACGGGCATACGAAAAGGCTCCACATCAAAGCGGTTTAAGTTTGCTTTGGAGGGGAAGCGCTAGGGGGATCGGCGCGTATAGTTCTGGCTTTTGACGCGGGCAAAGCTGCCAAGTTCGCGCCGTATGAAGCCAAAAGAGCAGTGCGGTGAGCCACCTTAGGGAGACAGTGTCTCCGGTGTGCCCAACGTGTTTTTCTTGGCAGTGACATTTAGTGAGTAATCTTTCGCGCGTTTGCGAAAGGTAGATTGGTAACGAGATGAACGAACGTGTTTCAAGCCGACTTGATATGACAGAGCTGCGCAGGCTGCTTGACGCATATCCCGTTGATCAAGTTTCCGGTCTTTACAGCCGCTACGGGAAACGCGCCCTGGACATTGCTCTTGTTGTCATCGCTCTTGTGCCAACTGTTCTTGTTTTGCTGCCATTGATGGCGCTGATCGCCCTTGATGGATGTGCACCGATTTATACTCAGAAACGTATTGGCAAAAATGGTCGTCACTTTCGCATGTTCAAATTGCGCACCATGGTTGCGGATGCAGATCAAATTCTCGAGGCTTATCTCGCCCGCAACCCTGAGGCACGCGCGGAATGGGATGATACCCAAAAGCTCAAGAATGACCCTCGCATAACCCTTTTCGGTAAAATTTTGCGCAAATCGTCGCTAGATGAGCTGCCTCAATTGTTGAACGTACTTTTGGGTCACATGTCTATTGTCGGGCCACGTCCCATGATGGTCGGTCAGGATAGCATTTACCCGGGCCGCGCGTATTACGAAATGCGCCCAGGGATCACAGGCTACTGGCAGATTTCTGAGCGCAACGAGACCAGCTTTTCCCAGCGCGCCCAATACGATACGGCGTATTTTAAAGACCTGTCGTTTGGTACAGATGTAAAAGTGATTTTGGGAACGCTGCGTGTTGTGGTGAGCGGGACAGGCTACTGAGCTTTGCTCAGATGCTCTTCAATCGCGACGTAAACAGCTTTTCCACCGTTTGACCCCAAGCGTCCCAGTTGAGACGGGTTTCAAAGTCGTTTCGAGAAGATCGGCGCAAATTTGCGTAGCGCTCAGGCGCGTCGATATAGTCTTCGATTAAAGCGGCATAGTCTGGCGCGCTAGCGCCCTGAGCAAGTGCATGACCACTCACGCCGTTGCGTACGGGCACGCCGCCCACTGCCATGCAGAGCGAGGGCAGGCCATAGGCCGCGGCCTCACAAAAGGCAAAGCCCCAGCTCTCAAAGCTCGGCTGCACTAAAAAATGTGCGGCACGAAACGCAGCTTCAAACTGTGCCTTCTCTTCTGGAACGGCTTTGTTCAGCGAGGACAGAACTGTCACGTATGCGTTTGTATGAAAGGACGGGGGTGTTGTCCCAATGACCGTGAGCCGTGCATCAAGGCCTTTGGCCCGCAAAAGCTGCATTGTCTCAAAGGCGATTGGCCCTCCCTTGGAAAACCAGTCGCGTCCGACAACCAAAAGCGAAACAGCTGCGCCGCGCGATATTGCAAGCGGTGTGTGTTCGGGCGGAGGGGTTTCGATGTTGGCCCCCCAAGGCACAACGGCACTTTGCGCAGGGCTTAGCCCATAGAGCGTGTCGGCTTCTTGCTTGAGCCAGTCTGAAGGCCAGAGCGCCAGATCAAGGTTTCTGTAGATCTTGCGTTCTGCTCGCAAGGTCAGGGGATCAAGGAGTTTGCGTGACGCCCACGATGAGCCGAAGCTCTGCCCCACTTCAGAGCGTTTGTAGACCGTAAAGCTGGCATCGGCGGTGAAGGCTTTGAGCATCGGGTAGGGCGTTTTCAGCCCTGCCAGAGACTGGAACGAATAAGCCCCAAACACCACGTCATAGTGTTTGGCCGCAAGCGCTTGAGTAACGGAACGCGCGATGATCTTTGAGAGCAGAAGATGCATGCGCCATCTCACCCTTAGGTTCATGCCATCAGGCAAAGCGTAGATCGCGCGGCGCACAGGCTCTGCGGCTCCCCAAGTTTGTGGCAGGATATCAACCTCCCCCACATGATCTTTCAGCGCCTGATAGATTCGCGCATTTCCGCCTGAATAGGGCTGGATGTGCTCTGGGCTGATATCGCAGAGGTAGGCGATTTTCATGAGTTCATGTCCTGCAAATGCTCTTGTTGACCTGATAGTCGAACCAGTGGGCCAGAATGCGCAGGATTGTCGGCGATAATGGGGCAAATGAGAAGAAATAAGCGACAAACATTTGTTTCGTTGCTAGAAGGTGCCAGTCTGGGTTGGGGCGCAACAGGGACGAAGAGAGTTAATGCCAAACGCACTCGCCTTACTTGCGCTTGCAAGCTGGCCGCTGGTTTCGCTGGTCTTGTTTTACAAGCTGCCAGTCGGACGGGCTGTGCTGTGGTCGCTTTTGTCTGCTTATCTCTTTTTGCCGCCACCACCTGCGCTGTTTGACTTTCCTGCTCTGCCACCATTTGACAAAGACTCGATCGCAGCTATGGCGGCTTTTGCCTTTTGCTTTTTCATGCATGGCAAGGGGCTTGTGTACCTGCCAAAGTCCAATGTGGCCAAAGGGCTCATGATCTTATTTGTGATAACGCCCATGGCGACAGTGCTCACCAATGATGAGCCGATCTTTTTTGGTCAGGTCGGACTGCCAGGGCTCAGGATCGTGGAAGGCCTCGCGCTCATGGTGCAGCAATGTATGATCCTCATGCCGTTTATCATGGCCTACAGCTTTTTGCGCACAGAGAAAGACCAGAGAGATATCCTCTTTGCCTTTGTGGCACTTGGGCTGGTTTACTCTGTATTGATGCTGACCGAAATCCGCCTGAGTCCGCAGCTTAACCTCTGGATATGGGGCTACTACCAGCATAGCTTTGACCAGCTCATCCGCTTTGGTGGCTTTCGCCCTATTGTGTTTCTCTATCACGGCCTTTGGGTGGCCCTCTTTGCGATGATGATGTTGGGCTGTGCGGTTGCGCTGTTTCGGCATTCAAAGGGCAAATCCAAACTCTGGTATGGCGGGGTCAGCGCCTATTTTGCGGTGATCATGATCTTGTGTAAGTCGGTTGCGTCTATCGCCTACG
>NZ_CBFHTG010000032.1:0-14611 GCF_965658795.1 Lentibacter sp.
AGGTGTTTGAGCCAGTCATCATACGAACCTGCTTGCAAAGCTTTGTTGGCTTTAAGGATTGTAGCGGTGTGAGCAAGATGGCGCGGGGCATGTGTCTCGACGAGCCGAATTGCTTTGTCGATGCCGCCGTAGGTAGCCACAGTATAGGCGGCCCACAGGATGCTGCGCTCTTCAGGCTTCATATTGCCACCAAGGCGCTGCTCAAGGTCAGTCAGAGGGGTGCTATTGCTACGCCATTTTCCAGGGTGTGTGTCAAAATAAAACCGTGTTGAAAAATCAGCGCTTGGGTCGCGCATCAGGGATGCCCCATACTTCAGATAGTGCTCGGCAGGGTCCATGCCCAGTGCGGCGACGTCGGGGTATTGGGTGAGGTACCACTCTGCGTCAAAGTGTTCGCTGGCGCGGAGTTTATCTATGTCGCTCATAACAGGTACCTCTTTCACACTGCCGAACCAAAACAGGCTGTTCGCGCAGGTATTTTCTATAGTTCAAGTGTGTGAATGAAAAGCTATTCTCTCGGGTTTATTCGGCGGGCGGGGCGAGGCATTGGGCAACCTCGCGGTCAGGGACGTCAAAGCCAAAGGCGCCAGCATAGCGCCGTTTGGTTTGCGGAAAGGGCAAAAACAGGTCTTCGGCTCTCATGTGGCTGTGCAGGGCTTTCCAGATGGCTTCATATTGCAGCCGTGCTTTGGAGAGGGTGCCATCGGCTGCGCGCACGCCAAGTTTTGGGTGCTGTGTGAGCGTGTCGGGCGAGGACAGGCAGATCATGCCGATTTGCTCCAGCCGGGCAAAGCCGGCACCAAGCAGGCGCGTGGCGCGTCCGATCATCTCGCTGTCGGCCCCCACGCGCACTGTGTCCCAGTAGCCGAGTTTGTTGCGCAGAAGATCCGCTTCAAACAGAGCCGAGATGGAGGCGATGCGTGTGATGCCATCAGGGGAGAAGTCATTGACGCTGTCAAAGTTGGCGAAAGACCCGTTGGCCTGCATGCGCACCATATAGGTCAGGCTTGCAGGGTGAAGCACTTCGGGGCCACTGGTGACGCTGGCCATATGGTCGGCGATCCTGCGAGGGTGGGCCCAGTCATCGGCATCATGTCCGGTAATCCAGCGGCCTGTGGCCATGCCCAGTGCGATGTTTTTGGACACATAGGGCCCAACATTGAGCGCGTTGCGGTGTAGCTTGATGCGGGCGTCTTCTCTTGCAAGGGCGGCAAGCTTCTCTGGCGTTGCATCGCTGCTGCAATCATCCACAATAATCAGTTCAATGTTGCGCCAACTCTGCTCGAGAATTGAGCGCACCGCGCGCTCGAGGCTGTGTGCTGCGTTGTGGGCCGGCATCAGGATAGATACCAGCGGGCCGTCGGTGATCGGCGCGGGCCTTGTGGCCGCAGAGAGCCTGTCAAAGAGGGGTCCACTTGTCTGGGTCAAGCTGAGGTCAGGTGCCGCAAAATGGGCGAGATAGCTGTTGAGTGCGGCCAGCCAGTCAGTGGTTTTTCCAGCTGAAAGCGACTGATTGGCACGCAAGATATTCAGGCCGTGGCGGTGTGCCGGTGCGAGGTGTTTTTCTGCGAGCTCCAGAGCCAGCGTATGCCCCGATGTGCGCGAGGCAAGATAGGCAGCTTGCAGAACTTTTGCGCTTTCGGCCTCTGGAGCCTTCAAGCGGGCCAGAGCTGTCACAGGCTCGTCGTCGCCGATCACGGCCGCAAAGGCGCAGCGGTGGAACATGGTTGAAAACCCTGCGCACGGGTCGCGCCCCATATGAAATCCGTAGCGCAGATAATGCTGTGCAGGCTCAAGGCCTGAGGAGGCAACATCCGGATATGCCCCGCAATACCACTCAGCATCAAACAGGCCTGATTGGTGGAGCTGCTCGAGCGTATTTTCCAGCGCCTCGCTCACAAATTATAGCCTGATATCGGTCTCATCTGCTGGAAAGACGGCCTTGAGATCAAAAATCAGGCCATTGTCTTTCAGCTGTGCGCGCAGCCCTGCGCTGCCCTGCGACACGACATCTTCATGTGCCACAGTGAGAATGGCCACATCAAAACCCTTGTTCCCAGTGGGCAGAGAACCCGCGATCTGCAGGCCATATTCTGCGGCCACTTCGGCAGGGTCAGCCCATGTGTCAACCGTCTGAACATCCATGCCGTAGCTCTCGAGTTCATGGATCAGGTCAATCACCTTGGTGTTGCGAATATCGGGGCAGTTTTCCTTGAAGGTAAAGCCAGACACCAACACCTTTGCGCCTTTGATGTGTTGGTCATTTTCGATCATGGCTTTTACAAGCCGCGAGGCCGCGTTGCGCGCCATGCCATCGTTAATTTCTCGAGCCGTGCGAATAATATCCGGAATATAGCCTTTTGAGGCAGATTTATGGAGCAGGTAATACGGATCAACACCGATGCAGTGACCGCCCACAAGGCCGGGCTGGAGGCGGATAAAGTTCCACTTTGTGGCCGCGGCTTTGATGACATCGTTTGTATCGATGCCAAGGTGCGAGAAGATGATGGAGAGCTCGTTTATCAGGGCGATGTTCACGTCGCGCTGGGTGTTTTCGATGACTTTTGCCGCTTCGGCAACACGGATGGAAGCGGCTTTGAATGTGCCGGCTTCAATGATGCTGTTGTAGAGCGCATCTACAAAGTCAGCGACGTCGGGCGTCGATCCCGATGTGACTTTCATGATCTTGGTCAGGGGGCGCTCTTTGTCACCCGGGTTGATGCGTTCTGGGCTGTAGCCTGCAAAAAAGTCGGTGTTGTAGCTTAGGCCTGAGACCGCTTCGACAACGGGCAGGCAGTCTTCCTCGGTTGCGCCGGGGTAGACGGTAGATTCGTAAATAACGACATCGCCCTTTTTCAGGGCACGGCCAATCATTTCTGAGGCCGAGATCAGGGGCGCGAGATTGGGCCGCCGGGAAGAATCAATCGGCGTTGGAACCGCCACAATGAAAACATTGCAATCCTTGAGCGCGGCCTCGTCACAAGCGTAGCTGAGCAGCGGCGCAGATTTGAGCGCTGCCGCGTCGACTTCACCGGTGGAGTCATGTCCGCTTTCCAGCTGTTTGACACGTGCTGCATTGAGGTCAAACCCCAATGTCGGGTAGCGCTTGCCGAGGGCAACTGCGAGCGGCAGCCCCACATAGCCAAGACCGATGATAGCAATGCGGGCGGAGTCTAGGGTGGGGTGCGTCATGGCAGTACTCACTAAAAATTACTCGTTTACAACAAGGCACCGCTGGAGCCTTGTTTTCCTCTTTTCATGCCCCCGCTGACTTGTCAATTTGAGGGTCTCATTGCGAGAACTATCGGGGGTTTGTTTAGAAAACGCTAACTGGCTTTCCGTTAAGAGCTTCTGTAGTGAAAAGAATAAGGCTGGAAGCACCAGCTGTCGTAGATGTGTTCAAGAGGGTGTGTCCTCGCGAGCAAGGTAAGTATGAGTAACGGGGGTAGGCAGTATGAGCCTGACGCACACAGACAACAGTTTGCCAAAACGAGCAGATGATTTTTTCGCTCCAGCAACGGTTGAGACACTTTTCTGGCGTCCACGGTTTTTAAGAGACACGCCCTTGATGGCGCATGTGCCTTTTCTGTTCTGGATTGTTGCCGCGCTTCAGCCCCGCCAGGTGGCAACCTGCGGCGTTGGTGCGGGTGTTGCACATTTTGCGTTTTGTCAGGGGATGGACAAGCAGAACATTCCCGGGCGCTGTCGCGGGCTTGGCAGCTGGGTTGGCTCTTCTGGCAAGTCCGGGGCGCTGGAAGTTCCCAAAGCCCTCAAAGAGCACGGTGAACAGTTCTACAATGACGTGTCTACACTTGCGGCCGTCGCGGACCCCTACGCCATGTTACAAAGCCTGCGGTCTCACAGCCTTGATCTGTTGTTGGTAGACCTGTGTGAGCTGGGAGAGGCTGAGCAGCCATCCTACGATGAGTGGCTGGAGCGGTTAAAACCCAACGGTGTTTTGATTTTACATGGCATCGAAGCTTTGGCCGGAGCACCTTCGCAGCTCTCGCGCATTGATGCTTTCCTGAACGGGCGCGAGCGACTTGAGTTTCGCTCGGGCAAAGGCCTTGCCGTAGTTCCCTTGGGCGGCGCACACCCGCCGCGTCTTCAAGCTTTGCTCAAGGCCTGCCCCAGCGGGGAAGTGCCTGGTGAGGTTGATTTGTTTTTCCGCAGGCTTGGTCAAGGCTTGGAAGCGGTTGCCAGCAATGCAGCCCTGAAGCCTCAACTCAGCAAAACCCGTGCCGCGGTAAAAGATGCCGAGAAAAAGGTCGCGGCAGTTGAAGCCGAAATCAAAGCTTTGGAAGAGGCTTATGAGGAACGCAGCCGAAAGGTTGCCGTGTCACAGAGTGAGGCCTTTGCGTATCAATCACAGCTGGCTGAGTTGCAAAAAGCGGAGGCGGAGCACCGCCTTGAAGCTGAGAAACAGGCAAACTCGCTGAAAGAAGGCCTTGCCGCCTCCAAAGCTGCGCTTGAGGTCGAGCAGCGTCAGCGGGATGAAAAAGAAGCGGAACTAACGCGCCAGCTAGAGGCAGGCGCGACCGAGCTTGAGGCTCTGAAGGTGGATCTCACCGCAGCGCAAGCTCGCGAGGCCGAGGTCAAAGCCGCACTTGATGCAGAGACACACGCGCGCCTTGAAGAGACAGCAGAGTTGACGCGCCAGCTTGAGGCAGGCGCGGCTGAGCTTGAGGCTCTGAAGGTGGAATTCACCGCAGCGCAAGCTCGCGAGGCCGAGGCCAAAGCCGCACTTGAAGCAGAGACGCACACGCGCTTTGAAGAAACTGCAGAACTAACGCACCAGCTAGAGGCGGCGCGCCAAAGGGAGGCGCAGGCCGAGACCGAGGGTGAGGCTATTCAGGCCGTTAGAGCGGAGCTTGAAGCGGCGCAGGCAGAGGTGACCAAGCTGTCGCTTGCTGTAGAGGCGCAAACCCGCACCCGTTTTGAAGAAACGGCTGCTTTGACGAGAATGCTGGAAGAGGCGCAAAGCCATAAGGCTGGCTTGTCCGGGCTTCAAAAGCAAAACGAGACCCAACGCCAACACATCGAAGAGCTCAAGCGCGAGCTGTCTGAGGCGCATGGCGTCATAGACGGGCTTTATCAAAGCACATCCTGGCGGGTGACCGCACCGATGCGCCGCGTCAAAACGATGATCTCCAAAGACTGAGGCGGGACAGGCAACAAGCGTTTAAGCAAAACGGGGCGACCATGAAAAAGATCTACTGCCTAGGCTTACACAAGACAGGCTCAACCAGCCTGCAGCGTGTCTTGCTGGCCAATCAGGTTGCGCTTGCCAAGAGGGGTGTCCTGTTTCCGCCGGTGACGCCGCAGGCTGTTACACGGTTTATGGCCGATCTTTTGCGCCCGTCTGCGGCGCGCCCGCTGCGCCTGAACGACTATATGGGCCACAATGCGTTGGCCTATCAGATGATCAGCGAGCGTGTCGCCGGGTTTGCAGTCCCTCAGGGGCACTTGCCTACTTTTGCCTCCTCTGATGCGTTGTTTCTGGCTCAGGATCTTGCAGAGCATCTTGCGGCGCAGACACTCGTGTTCTGCTCTGAAGATCTGGCACGCGCCGCGCTCATGGCCCCTGATGTCCCTCGTGTGTTTGCCGAGCGGTTTGGAGCAGATGATGTGACAATTTTTGCTGTGGTGCGCCGCCCTGATGAGGCATTGGCCGCGTGGCAGACACAGAAGCTGCGCTTCGGACAGCCCTTTGCCGCGCTTCGCCAAACGGGTGTTGAGCCCTACTTCGGCACCGTTCACCTAGAGTATCGCGCCGCACTTGAGCCTTGGCTGCGGGCCTTTCCCACAGCGCGTATTGTGCTTGCACCCTATGGCGAGGTGAAGGCCGCAGGCGGCACTGTTGAGCGGTTCTTCCAGATAGCCGGGCTTGATACATCAGGGCTCACAGGTCTTGAGACCAAAGCCAACCCCAGCCTGCCGCACGCTGTGTTTGAAATTGCCCGCCTCGCGCTTGCGGCGATACCACTTGAGAGCGCCAAGCACCTGCGCGCTTTTCTGGCCCGGGCCGCAGAGGGGCTTGCCCTACCTGTCAACAGCTCGGTTGATATGCTGGGCGGCAAGGCGCGCGGCACACTCTTGCGCGGCTTTGAAGACACCCATCACTGGCTGAGCCAGACCAGTGGTCGCGTGCCGTTCTTTCCAGACATCTCCCAAATGGCTGTTGCCCCCGACATGACGGCCACTGACGCTGCGGTGCAGGCCCTTCCGGCCTTGCGCGCCAAGGCTGATGCAGAGCTGGGCGATCCGGTCGCACGCGCTTTTCTTGCGGGGCTGTCAGAGCAGGCGCTACAGGAGGTAGCGGCCTGAATATGGAAGATTTGTATAGGTTTTAGAAAGCTGAACGACCCAGAAGTTTTAAGCAGATTGTGATTTTTACCATGCCCAGACTTACCCTGCACATTGGCCCGAGGCGCGCGGCGACCCGCTCTCTGGATGCTTTTTTGAAAGCCAGCCGTGAGGCTTTGGCCGTGCAAGGTGCTGTCTATCTGCCGGATATTGATGTGGCGCGCCGTTTTGGCCAAGGAGAGACGGCTGCGCAGACAGTCGAGGCAATCAGCTCGGCCGCGGGCGAAGCTGAACATATTATCCTGCTTGCGCCATGCCTGCTCGCCAGTGAGGCCGTGACATATCTCAAAGAACTGTCCGCTGCTGTGCCGCTCACGCTCACGCGGTTTTTGCGCCAGCAAGACGATGCTTTGGAAAGCCTCCTGCTGAGCGGTGATGGCGCCTGCGCAGATATTGACCTCGCTCTGTCTCACCTTGCTGCGGTTGTCCCTTGGCTTGACCATGCGCAGGAGGTGGCCGCCATGAAAGACGCCGTGGGCGCAGAGTCTGTGCGCCTTTCGGTTTTTGAGAGAGAGCAGATGCCACCCTCAGCTTTTTGCGCGATGCTCGGGCTTGATGAGAGGTTGGATTTTGGCAACATGCCCCGCCTGAATATGCGTTTGCCCGCGCAGATGGCCGCGCTCTTGGCGCAGATCGACACAAGCCATTTGCCCGAAGCCAAGCGCGGGCTGCTGACAGATGTTTTGGCAAGAGCGGCGCAAAACACAGATGCAGCTGAAATCCTGCTGGCACCTGAGCGGCGCGCAGCTTTACTTTCAGTCTTTGCCAAAGGCAACGCTGCCTTGGCTCGAGACTGGTTTGGCGCCCCGCTGTTGTTTGAGGAAGCCAAGCCGCCGTCTGATGCTGTCCTGGTCGAGCTTAAGCTCCCAAAGGACAGTGCTACGTTTCTGGAAAAGACCGTTGCGCCTTTGGTGCTTGAGCTGTCGCGCGGCGGCTATCTTGCTGCACGATAGAATTTTGGGGAGAGAGTCTTGAAGCTTTTACTTGTCGGAGCAGGCCTGTCAGGCGCTGTCATAGGTCGCGAGCTGGCCGAGGCGGGCCATGACGTTCACATCGTGGACAGCCGTGCGCATGTGGCGGGCAACTGCCACACAGAACGCGACGCTGACACAGGTGTTATGGTGCATGTCTACGGGCCCCATATTTTCCACACCGATGATGAAGAGGTCTGGTCTTACGTTAACCGCTTTGAGGTGTTCAAACCCTACAAGAACCGCGTGAAGACCACGTCAGGCGGCCAGGTCTTTTCGCTGCCGATCAACCTGCACACCATCAACCAGTTCTACGGCAAAACACTACGCCCTGATGAGGCCCGCGCCTTCATCGAAGCGCAGGCGGACAGCACAATCGCAGATCCTCAAACCTTTGAAGAGCAAGCGCTGCGTTTTGTCGGGCCTGACCTTTATGAAGCTTTCTTCAAGGGCTACACGCTGAAGCAATGGGGCCTCTCGCCCTCCCGGCTCCCGGCCTCTATTCTCAAGCGCCTGCCCGTGCGCTTCAACTATGATGACAACTACTTTTTCCATCGCTTCCAAGGGATGCCTGAAGGCGGTTATACAGCCATGGTGGAACGCATCCTTGATCATCCGCGCATCACAGTTCAGCTTGAAACAGTGTTCGCAAGCGCCGATGCGACAGGCTATGACCATGTCTTTTATTCAGGCCCGCTTGATGGCTATTTCGACTATGAGTTGGGCCGCTTGGGCTACCGCACGCTTGATTTTGAGCGCTTCACCTATGAGGGCGATTATCAGGGCTGTGCTGTCATGAACTATGGTGAAGAGAGCGTGCCCTATACGCGCATCACCGAGCACAAGCATTTTAGCCCTTGGGAGAGCCACCAAGGCTCTGTTTGCTACCGCGAATATGCGCGCGCCTGCGGGGCAGATGACATCCCCTATTACCCCATCCGCCAAGTGCAGGAAAAAGCGCTCTTGGGAGAGTATGTTGCCTTGGCAGAGGCAACCTCAGGGGTCACATTTGTAGGCCGTCTTGGCACCTATCGCTACCTTGATATGGATGTGACAATCCGCGAGGCGCTGAACACGGCCCAGACTTTTCTGGCGGCGGGCACAGCACCTGCCTTTATCACCGCGCCACTCTAGGGGCGTTGGTGTCAAGAATGACCATCTGATGGCCTTATGTCTGCCTGTTTTGGGCAATATGTGGCAAAATTAACCAGTTTAGTGGAGCAATGCATTGTCCCAGATTACCCCTGTTATCCTTGCCGGCGGCTCAGGCACACGGCTCTGGCCGCTCTCGCGCAAAAGTTACCCCAAGCAGTTTACCGAGCTTCTGGGGCCAGAAACCCTGTTTCAAGCCGCCGCCAAGAGACTTTCGGGGGCAGGTTATGCAGCGCCGATGGTGCTCACAGGGGCCGACTTCCGCTTTATCGTCACAGAACAGCTGTTGAGCGCCGGGATCGACCCTGGCGCTGTCATCATCGAGCCCGAGGGGCGCAACACCGCCCCCGCTGTTCTGGCGGCGGCTCTCTTGGCGGTGCAAAAAGATGAGGCGGCTGTTTTGCTCGTTGCACCGTCTGACCATGTTATCCCCGATACGGCCGCCTTTCAGGCGGCGGCACAGGCAGGGCTGGCCGATGTGGCCAAGGGCCGTATGGTCACCTTCGGGATTACGCCTGACAGGCCCGAAACGGGCTACGGATACCTTGAGCTTGCCAGCGCACCTACAGGGCAGGGGCCGGTGCCGCTTGCACGCTTTGTTGAAAAGCCCAGCGCATCACGTGCCCAAGAGATGCTGGATGCAGGACATTACCTTTGGAACGCGGGTATCTTTCTGTTTGCCGCGCGTGACATGATCGCAGCGTTTGAAGCTCACGCGCCTGCGCTCATCGCCCCCGTCAGCGCCGCGCTGGACGCCGCCGAGACAGACCTCGGGTTTTTACGCCTTGCACCTGAGTCCTGGGCCAAAGCAGAAAATGTCTCGATCGACTACGCTGTGATGGAAAAAAGCACCAACCTGTCGGTCGTGCCTTATAGCGCAGGCTGGTCTGATCTTGGGAGCTGGGTCGCTGTGCAGGAAAAGATGGAGCCTGACGCGGCAGGCGTTGCCACTTCTGGCCCTGTCACAGCGATTGACTGTGCAAACACGCTCCTGCGCGCGGAAAGTGACACACAGGAACTGGTGGCCATTGGCGTCCAGAACCTGACCGTGATCGCCATGAAAGATGCGGTGCTTGTGGCCGATGCAAGTCGCACTCAGGATGTGAAGCTTGCCGTCAGTGCCCTCAAGGCCAAGGGCGCAAAGCAAGCCGAGAGCTTCGAGCGTGATCACAGGCCATGGGGCAGCTTTGAAACGCTGGCTTTGGCCGACCGTTTTCAGGTCAAACGCATCGTCGTAAAGCCTGGCGCAGCGCTGAGCCTGCAAAGCCACCACCACCGCTCGGAGCACTGGATCGTTGTGCATGGCACCGCCAAAGTAACGGTTGATGATGTGGTCAAGCTCGTGTCCGAGAATGAAAGTGTCTACATCCCGCTTGGGGCCAAGCACCGCATGGAAAATCCGGGCAAAGTGCCGATGGTGCTGATCGAGGTGCAGACAGGCTCATATCTCGGCGAAGATGATATCATTCGCTATGAAGATATCTATGCGCGCGGGCAGGGCGCCAAAGGTTAGGCGAGCGCTTCGGCCAAAAGCTGTTCGCCGTCCTGCCCGGTAATTTGCGCAGGCACAATGCTCCCTTCGGTTTGAGCTTGTGCAAAAAGCACTTCGCTAAATTGCTCGGTGCGGCCCATGTGGGCGTTCTCCATCAAGACAGAGTGCCGCTTGCCTTGCTGCGCCGTAAGGTGCTCGGCCACGCGGCGCTCTCCGGCGGCGCGCAACCGTGCAGCCCGTTCCTTGATGGCCGCGCCATGTACGGCAGGCATCCGCGCAGCAGGCGTGCCTTCGCGCGCCGAGTAGGGGAAAACATGCAGCCATGTCAGCTTGCAATCCTCCACCAGCTTGAGCGAGTTTTCAAAATGCGCCTCTGTCTCGGTCGGGAAGCCTGCGATGATATCGGCACCAAAGGTCATTTCGGGGCGCAGCTTCAGCGCCTCTTCGGTGAAGCGGATCGCATCGTCGCGCAAGTGCCGCCGCTTCATCCGCTTGAGAATAAGATCATCGCCATGCTGCAAACTCAGGTGCAGATGCGGCATCAGGCGCGGCTCTGTCGCAATCGCCTGCATGAGGTTGTCATCAGCCTCGATGCTGTCGATGGAGGAAATCCTCAGGCGCGGCAGATCGGGCACAAGCTTGAGAATGCGCATCACCAAGTCGCCAAAGCGCGGCGTTGCGGGCAGGTCTGCGCCCCAGCTCGTCAGGTCAACACCCGTCAGCACAACCTCGTTAAATCCGCGCCCCACAAGCCGTTTGATCTGCTCGACAACAACGCCCGCAGGCACAGAGCGCGAGTTGCCGCGCCCGTAAGGAATGATGCAGAAAGTACAGCGGTGGTCACAGCCGTTCTGCACCTGCACATAAGCGCGGGAGCGCGTGCCGAACCCGTCAATCATATGGCCCGCCGTCTCGGTGACAGACATGATATCGTTGACGATGACCTTCTCGGTCTCGCCAATCAGATCGGGTGCGAGGCTTTGCCATGTGTCGGGCTGCATCTTCTCGTGGTTGCCCACAACACGGCTCACCTCGGCCATGGCGGCAAATGTCTCAGGCTCGGTCTGTGCGGCGCAGCCAGTCACAATAATGGGTGCGTCCGGGTTTTCGCGCGCGAGCTTGCGGATCTCTTTCTTGGCCTTGCGCACAGCCTCTGCCGTGACGGCACAGGTGTTGATGACTTGTACGTTGCTCAAGCCCGCCTCGGCGGCCAGCTCGCGCATCGCCTCGGTCTCATAGGCGTTGAGGCGGCAGCCCAGTGTGGTGAACTTGGGCGCGCTCATAGCTTCCACTGCCCGTCAAACACATGGGCGGTTTCGCCTGTCATCCAGACACCATCATCGCGCCAGTCAATCATCAGCGTGCCCCCGTCCAGATCAATGCGCACTTTGCGCCCTGTCAGGCCCCGCCTGTGCGCGGCAACAGCCACAGCGCAGGACGATGAGCCGGATGCCTCGGTCAGCCCCACACCGCGCTCCCAGACGCGCATACGAAGGTGATCCGGGCCGATGAGGCTGGCCACCTGCACATTGGTGCGCTCGGGGAAGAGCGGGTGGTGTTCATGCGCCGCGCCAAAGCTGGCCAGATCGACGGCCTCGGCATCGGCCACAAAGAAGCTGCAATGCGGGTTGCCCATGCTGGTGGCCACAGGCGCGCCCTCAATAGGCAGCGCCAGCGTGTCTGCTTCTTCTGCCAGCGGGATCTGCTCCCAAGCGGTCATGGGCTGCCCCATGTTGACCGAAGTCACCCCCGCGCCAGCATCGATGGCGTAAAGATCGCCGCGCGCCGTGGTGATGTGCAGCTCGGTCTTGCCCGTGGCGTCCATCACGTGGCGTGCAACACAGCGGGTTGCGTTGCCACAGGCGCCAGCTTGCGAGCCGTCGCTGTTCCAGAAGGTAAGGTGCAAATCGGCCTCGGGCGTATCGCTGATCTCGGTCAATTGGTCATATCCCACGCCGCGATGCCTGTCGCCCATGGCGCGGGCGAGTGGCTCGGTCATGATTCTTTTTTGCCCGCGAGAGTCGATGATCACAAAATCATTGCCCAAACCGTGCATTTTCATGAAAGGAATATGTGTTTTGCGCGTGTTCATAGGCCGCATATACGCGCGCTCTGTGACAGAATCCAGCATCCGCCAACATTTCCTTACTTTTCGGGGTTGACCGCCCCCCCGTCTCTTTCTAGATAGGCCGCCTAGTGGGCCGTTAGCTCAGTTGGTAGAGCAACTGACTTTTAATCAGTAGGTCGATGGTTCGAACCCATCACGGCTCACCACTTACTCCCTTGCCTTTTAGGTAAAAGAGTAGGTTTTCGATCTCTTGAGCTGGATCGAAGCACTACAGAATCTCCTTTATAAAAAGCCGCTTATCGCGACAGTCTGGCCCGCGAGCTTGGTCGGCATCCCATTTGCTCAAAGTCTGTGCTTGCAAAGCGCTCATAGGGTAAAGCCACCAGCTTTCTGTCCCGGTGTCACTTGCGGATAAGGCTGTTTTTAAAAGGGCAGCTGGTGCCTTTGTTCGGCCCAACGGTTCAGGGTCTGCCAGTGGGTTTGGCGATCCTAGAGTATTGATATTTTTGGGATGTTTCTGAAAAGAGAGACGTCTTTGTCAGAGCGGGATTGTCCAAAAGTCCGATTTTTTTAAATTTCGGTATATTAAATTCTCATTCGAGTCATTTGCCCCGAAAGACACGCACCTTCCTCCGAAGAGATCACCCTCTCAGCTTTGTTTCTCAATGTACGGGTCAGCAGTGATTTTTACTGTGTGCGAAAGCAATGCGCATGGCTGTCAGCGCTTCATGAAGATGTGCTGAAGCTCTGGATGACAGGGCGGCCATAAGCAGGGTGGATTTGGAGATGCGGATTTGTCTGAGGGGCGTTTAGCGCCCCTTTGGTGCGACCAATGCAGGCTTTGCTTGCTGGTCCGCACGGACCACGCCTCCCAAAGCTGCCTGCCTCCGACACAGAACCTGAGAAGCGCTCATTGCTGAATTTGTGCCGCGTTGCACTGTCTGAATATGGAGAACGAAATGAAGGCCTGCCTTTTTGAAGTTGGATACAAAGTTGTAAAAGTTTGCGGTCGCGCTGTGTCGTGTTCGTTGAACGCGCTGGGGCAACGCTCGGCCATGGCCTTTGTGAGCGGGAACGCCTCATTGAAGTCAACATCGGCTCTGAGCCGTTCGGTTGTTTTTGCCAGCTTGGTCGGTGCCGTTCCTACGGCGTCGCTTGCGCAAGAGGCCTCACCGGTCATCATCGATGGTCAGGGCGCTGGCGGCTTCCTGATCGACTCAAGCCTCGGCAACACAGGCAGTGTTCTGACGATCGGCGATGCGACAGATTCAATCACACTTGATCGCTACGAAGGCGGCTCGGTAAAAATCGGGACGACAGACGGCGCAGCGACAGTCTTCACTGGCTTTGAGACATACGGCGGCAACGGGTCTGGCGGCGGTGCAGGTCTTGGTGGTGTATGGTGTATTCTTCGTTGATCAGGGCGCAGCGCTGACACTGTCCAACGTTGTTTTTGCCGGTAACTCGGTAAAAGGCGGCGAGGGCGGCAGCGATCCGGCCGTTCGCCTTGGCAACTAAAGCCTTGCGCTGCAGTCTAAGTCACTTGATTTGATAG
This sequence comes from Lentibacter sp., assembly GCF_965658795.1. Classification (NCBI taxonomy): domain Bacteria; kingdom Pseudomonadati; phylum Pseudomonadota; class Alphaproteobacteria; order Rhodobacterales; family Roseobacteraceae; genus Lentibacter; species Lentibacter sp. The sequence goes on from NZ_CBFHTG010000032.1 coordinate 13,605, forward strand.
AGATCGATCAAAAACTGGCATCGCCATATTTTTTCAAATCTGGAAGTACATACGTTTTTCAAGATATTGATCTTAGCAAGACTGGCGCTGACTTGATCTCACTCGGCTCGCCAATTGTGTTCGATAGCCTGACCACTGCGGGGACCAACACCAACACCAGCACGGTTTTGTCTGTAACCGGTGGCTCTTTTCTTTTGGAAGATCCCAGCGGCGAAGCGGAGAGTGTTACTGTTACAGGTGATCGCGTGCGGCTGGCAGCGCCCATCGCGCTGGGCGCTGGCGACTTCAAATCATTTGGACCAGAGTACGTACGAGTTGGCGATGGAGATGGATACCAAGTGGTTTCAACAGGGATTGACCTTTCTGCCGCCACGGCTACTCAGATTGGGGAGTTTGAAGACTCGGTCGGCATCGGTAGTACCGTATTTATTGGCGACAACTTCAGCTCGGAAGTGACCGAACTTGTATATGACAGCTCGGGAAAGCTGACAGAAATTAAGCTTGAGGATGATGCTACATCGGCCTCGGGTACCTTGGACATTATCTCACTCAACTCATTCAAGCTGCAGCAGTTCTCGGTTTCAGGCAGTGACGTTGAAATCAACAGCGCGCAGCGCGGCTTTGAAGTTGGCATGGACCTCTTTGATTCCGACGGTAACGCACTCAACACCAAGATCACGTCAGTCTCCGAAGATGGCGCAAGCTTCACAGTCACTGATTCAAGTGTTTTGTCGGGTGTTACGAGCTTTGAAGCCCGCAAGTCACCGATCATTTCAAGCACCGAAATCGAAGTCAGTGCAGCCAGCAGTGGCGATTTCTACGTTGGCGCGACTGTCTATTTTGGCGACACGGATGAAACACGGACTGTGACATCCGTAAACACGTCAGCGTCAGGTGTGACAACTCTCTCGCTCAATGCGGCTGTTGATACGGCCACTCTGGAAGAGCGTGTTGCCGATGGGGATGAGATCTCTGTTGAGCTCCAAAATGTGAAATCTGCCTCAGGT
>NZ_CBFHTG010000033.1:0-8766 GCF_965658795.1 Lentibacter sp.
CCCCCCCCCCCCCCCCCCCCCCCCCCCCCCCCCCCCCCCCCCGGGTCGGATTTCGCAAAGCAAAACCCGACCTTGGTCAGTATCTCAGATCGCTTTCTTCAGACTTTCATCCAGATAGATTTCGCGCAGGCGCTTGGCCACAGAACCGGGCGTTCCGTCGCCCAGTGCCACACCATCGATCTCCACAACAGGCATCACAAAAGCACTGGCTGATGTGGTAAAGGCTTCGTCCGCCTCTTTGGCTTCATCAATGGTAAAGCTACGCTCTTCCACGTCCATCTGCGCCTCTTTCGCAAGGCGCAACACGGCCGCGCGGGTGATCCCGTGCAAGATGTCATTTGAGAGCGCGCGGGTGATGATCTTGTTGCCCTTCACGATGTAGGCGTTGTTCGAGGTGCCCTCGGTCACAAAGCCGTCCTCAATCATCCATGCATCATCACAGCCTGCTTTCTTGGCCATCATCTTGCCCATCGACGGGTAGAGAAGCTGCACCGTCTTGATGTCGCGGCGGCCCCAGCGGATGTCTTCAATAGAGATCACTTTTGCGCCCTTCTTCGAGGCCGCGCTGTTGGCCAAACCCGGCTTGCTCTGCGTAAACAGAACCAGCGTTGGCGCTGTTGTCTCAGGGTCGGGGAAGGCAAAGTCGCGGTCGCCGTCAGAGCCGCGTGTGATCTGCAAATAGACAAGGCCTTCGTCAATCTCGTTCACACGCACAAGCTCGCGGTGAATCTCCAGAAGCGTGTCCATGTCACACGGGGCGCGCATATCCAGCTCGCGCAAGCTGCGCTCAAGGCGCACGGCGTGGCCTTCAAAATCAATCAGCTTCCCCCCCAGAACCGATGTCACCTCATAGACCCCGTCAGCCATGAGAAACCCGCGATCAAAGATCGAGATTTGCGCTTCGTTTTCTGGCACATAGGCGCCGTTTACATAAACTGTGCGTGTCATGGCGTGTCTTATCCCCAAAGTTCTCTTGCAGGCGCGTGAACGCCCAGTTCGTCAAAATGAAGTGGCGTGGCGCGGTCTTCGGCCAGAAGGAGCGGCCCGTCAAGATCGGTCACTGTCGCACCTTGTGCCACAAGCGTCGCTGGTGCCATGGCAAGCGATGTGCCCACCATACAGCCAACCATAACCCCGTAGCCCTCGGCCAATGCGGCCTCTTTCAAGCGCAGAGCTTCGGTCAGACCGCCTGTCTTATCAAGCTTGATATTCACAATGTCATACTTGCCCTTGAGCTTCGGCAAACTTGCTCGATCATGCGCACTTTCATCTGCACAGACAGGCACAGGGCGCTCGAGACCGATGAGGCCCTCGTCGTCACTGGCGGGCAAGGGTTGCTCGACAAGCGAAACGCCAAGGCGCTGCAAATGTGGTACAAGGTCGAGGTAGACCGCACGCGACCAGCCTTCATTGGCGTCGATAATAATCCGCGACTTTGGCGCGCCTCTGCGCACCGCCTCAAGGCGGGGCATGTCATCAGGCGTGCCAAGTTTGATCTTCAGAAGCGGGCGAAAGGCGTTTTTCTCTGCCTGCGCCTGCATGGCCTCGGGCGTATCAAGCGAAAGCGTATAGGCCGTAATCTCGGGCTTGGGCGCGGGCAGCCCGGCAAGCTCCCACACACGTTTGCCAGAAGCCTTTGCCTCCAAGTCCCACAAGGCGCAGTCAACAGCGTTGCGCGCCGCGCCTGCGGGCAAAAGCTCATAAAGCGCTGCGTGGTCAAACTGCGCAGGCAGGCCTTCAATTTCGGCCGTGACAGACTCGAGCGTTTCATCATAGCGGGCGTAGGGCACACATTCACCCCAGCCGCTATGATTACCGTCCTGCAAGCGCACAGTCAGCACCTTGGCATCGGTGCGTGAGCCCCGCGAGATGGTAAACACCTGCGCGAGCTTGAAGCTTTCGGATGTGACTGTGATCTGCATCTCTTTGCCTTAGCTCATGGCCGCAAGCGCATCAACGAGCTTGCCTGCACCATAGCGGTACGGGTCTGTCGCAGGCAGGCCCAGCTTCACTTCGATATCCGCCAGATAGGCGCGCGCCGCGTCATCATCCATCAGCTGCGTGTTGACCGCATAGCCGACAACTTCGCAGGCGGGGTTGGCCACACGGGCGAGCTGAAGCGCCATGTCGCGCACGGCCTCAAGGCTCGGCAACGAATAGCCCGGCAAGCCGCGCATATGCTCACGCGTTGGCTCATGGCAGACAACAAGCGCGTCAGGCTGGCCACCATGGACAAGCGCCATGGTCACACCAGAGTATGAGACGTGAAACAAGCTGCCCTGGCCTTCGATGATGTCCCAGTGATCGTCATCATTATCAGGTGTCAGCCATTCAATAGAGCCCGCCATAAAGTCGGCGATCACCGCGTCAAGCGGTACGCCATTCCCTGTGATCAAGATGCCTGTCTGGCCCGTGGCGCGGAAAGTAGATTTCATCCCGCGGGCTTGCATTTCTTTATCCACGCAAAGCGCTGTGTACATTTTGCCAACAGAACAATCTGTCCCCACGGCCAACATGCGCTTGCCTTTACGCTTCACACCACTGGCGATGGGGTAGTTTACTTCAGGCACGCGCACGTCGTGCAGCGAACGGCCCGTTGCCTCGGCTACAGCCACAAGATCAGGCTCATCCCGCAGAAGGTTGTGCAGGCCAGAGGCGAGGTCAAACCCCTCTTCGAGCGCCATCACCAAGACTTTTTTCCACTCTTGGCTGATAATCCCGCCACGGTTGGCCACGCCAATCACGAGCGTCTGCGCGCCAGCTTCTTTGGCTTCCTGAAGCGTCATATCGGCAAGACCCATGTCAGCCTTGCAGCCCTCCATCCGGAACTGGCCAACAGCGTTTTCAGGGCGCCAGTCTTTGATGCCTTGCGCCACTTTGGCCGCAAGCTGGTCTGGCGCATCGCCCAGAAAGAGAAGGTAAGGTGTTTTGATCATGGCTAAGCCCCCAATGGTTTGGTGAAAGCTTAGCGAAGCTCCTGCGAAAGGCTTCTCATATATATTAATATTGAGTCTATTTTTTCAAAATCCTCCCGCATTTTACCCAAATGTTAGAAGATTCTTCACCTAGAGCCCAGAATCAAACATCTGCGCAGCGCAGCACGGTTTATGCCGCAACTGCAAAGATGCCCTTGCGGATAAGGTCGCAATTTAATATCCAATCAACGAGCAAAAACGCAACTTCATTACCCGAAAGGTGCCCCCATGAGTTTTCGCATCCAGCCACAGGCCCCCAAGCGCCCAAACCGCTGCCAATTGTTCGGCCCGGGCTCCAACACCAAGCTTTTCGCCAAAATGGCCGCCAGCGACGCGGATGTGATCAACCTCGATCTGGAAGACTCCGTCGCCCCCTCCGACAAAGACACCGCCCGTGCCAATGTCATTGAAGCGATCAACACAATCGACTGGGGCACAAAGCACCTGTCTGTGCGCATCAACGGCCTTGATACGCCCTACTGGTACCGCGATGTTGTCGATGTTCTGGAGCAGGCGGGCGACCGTATCGACCAGATCATGATCCCCAAGGTCGGTTGCGCCGAAGATGTCTACGCCGTGGACGCTCTGGTCACAGCCATTGAAGCCGCCAAAGGCCGCAAAAAGCCCGTCGCCTTTGAAGTCATCATCGAAAGCGCCGCAGGGATCGCGCACGTCGAGGCCATCGCTGCCTCCAGCCCGCGCTTGCAGGCCATGAGCCTTGGCGCGGCCGACTTTGCCGCCTCCATGGGTATGCAAACAACAGGCATCGGCGGCACGCAAGAAAACTACTACATGCTGCGCGAAGGCACAAAACACTGGTCTGACCCGTGGCACTGGGCGCAAGCTGCTATCGTTGCGGCCTGCCGCACCCACGGTATTCTCCCGGTCGATGGCCCCTTTGGCGACTTCTCTGATGATGAAGGCTACCGCGCCCAAGCGCTCCGCTCGGCCACCCTTGGCATGGTCGGCAAATGGGCTATCCACCCCAAGCAAATCGCACTGGCCAACGAAGTCTTCACGCCCTCCGAAGCCGCAGTGGCCGAAGCCCGCGAGATCCTTGCGGCAATGGACGCCGCCAAAGCCAATGGCGAAGGCGCGACTGTCTACAAAGGCCGCCTCGTCGACATCGCGAGTATCAAGCAAGCCGAAGTCATCGTCGCACAAGCCGAGCTGATTGCAGCAAGCTAACCAGCCCTACCCGGAAGCAAACGGGCGCCCCAAGGCGCCCGTTTTTCATCATAGCGCGTGATCTCAAGCTATGTGGGCAGCCAGTCCCGCTGAAGCTCCCCTTCCCCTCTGAAAATGCAGCTCTACACCTTTGCACCCGCAACAGGTGCCTCAGACGTAAGCACTTTGCCTAAAATTATGCATACAGGCTCCAACGAGCGCCTAAAAAACCAGCAGAAATGAGTTTCCCTTTTGCGACACAAAAATGTTGCGTTGCTAAGCCACCGCGCCCCACTAAGCTTAACCCATGAAAACAGACCAGTTGCCCTTTAGTGAAATGTACGCTTCAGGAGCGCCTCGCTCCCCATATTCAACTTATGATGAGTGGTTTGCGACGCAAAACAACGCCCGTCTCGCAACAAAATCGCAAGAGGCTGAAGCGTTTTTTCGACGGACAGGCATCACCTTTAATGTTTACGGTCAACAGGATGCCCAAGAGCGGCTTATCCCCTTTGATCTCGTGCCGAGAATTATCTCGTCACGCGAGTGGACAAAGCTGTCCAAAGGCATTGAGCAACGCGTTTATGCGATCAACGCTTTTCTACACGATCTCTACAACCGTCAGGAAATCTTGCGTGCGGGTGTTATCCCGACCAAGCTGATCGCGCAGAATGAAGCCTTCCTGCCTCAGATGATTGATTTCAGCCCGCCAGGAGACGTTTACACCCACATCGTCGGCACAGATATTGTTCGGACTGGCGAAGACGACTTTTTCGTCCTTGAAGATAATGCGCGCACGCCTTCAGGCGTAAGCTACATGCTGGAAAACCGCGAAACCATGCTCCAGATGTTTCCCGAGCTGTTCAGCAGCATCCGCGTCCAGCCTGTCAGCGACTACCCTAAGAACCTTCGCCGCTCACTTGAGGCCTCGGCACCAGCGAGTTGCGTGGGGCGGCCCTGTGTCGTGATCCTCACACCGGGGATTCACAACTCCGCCTATTACGAACACAGCTTTCTGGCCGACCAGATGGGCGTAGAGCTTGTCGAAGGTCATGATCTGCGCGTGGTCGACGGCTATATCGCAATGCGCACAACCAAAGGCTACAAGAAGATCGATGTCATCTACCGCCGCGTCGATGATGAATACCTTGATCCACTGACATTCAATGCAACGTCAATGTTGGGCGTACCGGGAATTATGGATGTTTATCGCGCGGGTAATATCACCATCGCAAATGCCCCCGGCACTGGCGTGGCCGATGACAAGGCTGTCTACAGCTACCTCCCCGATATCATCAGGTTCTACACTGGAGAGCCTGCTATTCTGAAAAATGTCGAGACATATCGTTGCTCAGAAGAAGACTCGCTCAAATATGTGCTTGATAACCTTGCCGAGCTGGTGGTGAAGGAAGTTCACGGCTCGGGTGGCTACGGAATGCTCGTTGGTCCGGCCGCAAGCAAAAAAGAGCTGTCGGAGTTCGCCGCCAAACTGCGCGCAACCCCTGAGAACTACATCGCACAGCCGACACTGTCGCTTTCAACAGTTCCGATATTTACGGAAAGTGGCCTTGCGCCGCGCCATGTTGATCTGCGGCCTTTCGCGCTCATGTCGCCCAAGGGCGTGGATATTACGCCCGGCGGATTGACACGCGTAGCGCTTACCGAAGGCTCTCTGGTTGTCAATTCAAGCCAGGGCGGCGGCACCAAAGACACTTGGGTATTGGAAGACTGACATGCTAGGCAAAACCGCAGGAGGACTATACTGGATGTTTCGCTCGCTTGAGCGGGCCGAAAACACGGCACGCCTGATCGAAGCAGGCTTTCGCATTGCATTAACCCGCTCCACCAACGCGCAAGCTGAATGGCAATCGGTGATCACGACACTTGCGGCACAGTCAGCCTATGAAGCGACCTGCGACGGGTATGACAGTGCGCAGGTGGTCAATTTTCTACTCCGGGAACCGAGCAATCCGAGCTCGGTTCTGTCAGCCATCAAAACCGCCCGAGACAATGCCCGCATGGTCAGAACCGCATTGACCACAGAGGTTTGGTCCTCGGTCAATGAAAGCTGGATGCTCTTCACCGAGCTCCTGAAAGACGAGATTCCGCAGACAGAATTGCCCGCTGTCCTCGCCACGATCCGCCAGCAATCAGGGCTGGTGCGCGGGGCTTTGCATGGCACCATGCTGCGCAATGACATCTATGATTTCTGCCGTCTGGGCACGTTTGTAGAACGCATGGACAACACAGCCCGGATTATCGACGTGAAATACTATTCGCTGCTGCCGTCTCCCTCTTTCGTGGGCAGCCGTCTGGACAATGTTCAATGGGAAACACTTTTGCGCTCCGTTTCCGCTCACCGCTCGTTTAGGTGGGCTATAGAGGAAGATTTTACCGCCCCGGCGATCGCTGAGTTTCTTATTCTGGATCGCCGCATGCCAAGGTCTCTGGCCTTCAGCGCTGGACAAATCGTCAAAAGCTTGTCGCACTTGTCCGAAGACTATGGCCATGAACGGCCCTCAAACAAGATGGCCGATATCCTGCGCGCACAGCTTGTAGACCGCCACATTGACACGATCTTTGACGAGGGGCTGCACGAATTTGTCAGAGCGTTGATAGACAACACGGCCAACCTCGCAAAACAGATCGAAGTTGACTATAGGTTCACCGCATAATGGATCTCAGCATCAGCCACACAACAGAATATGCTTACAGCAGCCCCGTAGACTACGCGCTGCAAAAGGTGCGCCTCTATCCCTTGTCTTCCCCAATGCAAGAGGTGACAAAGTGGTCCGTTGACGTAACAGGCGGCAAGATCGAGGACAGCTATGTTGATCACTTCGGCAACCACGTCGATCTGGTGAGCATCACCCCCGGTGAGACGACGTTGAGCATTCACGCAGGTGGACACGTTAAAACACTTAGCAACACAGGTGTACTGGGCCGGGCTTTCGGGCGGGCGCCACTCTGGCTGTTCCAACAGCCGACACAACAAACGATGCCAGGAGCGGCGATCAGAGCGTTGCCACGTATTTCGGCAGACGAAGGTCACCAGCTCGCTGACTTACACACGCTATCGGCGGCGATCATAGAAGCGCTTCCTTATAAGACAGGAACAACGGCAGTAGACACCACTGCAGAAGACGCGCTGCAAAGTCACAGTGGTGTCTGTCAGGATCATGCACAGATATTTGTGGCTGCTGCTCGGCTTTCAGGCCTGCCAGCGCGCTATGTCAGCGGCTACTTGATGATCAATGAGCAGGTCGCTCAAGACGCAACGCACGCTTGGGCAGAAGTCTGTCTGGAGGGTCTTGGCTGGGTCGGATTTGATGTATCAAATGGAGTATCGCCTGATGAGAGATATGTGCGTATCGCCGTTGGGCGCGATGCACGAGATGCTGCCCCCATAGAGGGGTTGCGGATGGGCAGTGCCGAGGAAACACTCATGGTATCTTTACAAGTTCAGCAGTAAAGAAACGATAAGACTTCATTGTAGGTAAAACCGAATGACATATTGCATCGGAATGCGGCTCGAACGAGGCCTCGTTTTCATGGCGGACACGCGCACCAGCGCCGGCGTTGATAATTTTGCCGTCAGTAAGAAAATGTTTAGCTGGCAGGTTAACGGTGAGCGCGCGATTACGATCATGACAGCGGGCAATCTCGCGACAACACAGTCGCTCATCAGCCTGCTGGAAGAACGCTCTGTCTCGGAGTCCGAGCGAAACCCCAGTATCCTGCGAGAGCCGACGATGTTTCAGGTCGCAAGGCTTGTTGGCGCCACCTTGCGCGAGGTAATCGAAGACTCTTCGCCAACAGGCCAGACTTCAGCTGATCACTTTGGGGCATCAATCCTGCTCGGCGGTCAGATCAAAGGCGGCAAACCGACAATCTTTATGATCTACCCAGAAGGAAACTTCATCGAGATTACCGCAGATACGCCGTTCTTTCAGATTGGTGAAACAAAGTATGGAAAGCCAATCCTCGTACGCGCTTATGATCCCAAGATGGATTTCGCCGATGCAATCAAGCTGTTGCTAGTGTCATTCGATTCTACAGTGAAATCAAACCTCTCGGTGGGGTTGCCCTTCGATCTGCAAGTCTACGAAAACGAGTCTTTTGAGACAGGCCGTACAAAACGGATATGCGAAGACGATGAAGTCTATAGGACGATTTCTACAGGCTGGGGCAATGCGCTACGCGATGCCTTCCAGCTGCTGCCAAGCTACAAGCTCTAAAGCCAGCACACAGCTCTCATATCTAAGCCGTATTGCCCTCGCGTCTTTGGGGGCACGCATAATATTTGATATTATTGATTATTTTGCTCATGGTTTGGATTGCGCTTTTGTGTTTGTGTTGGAGCGCGTTAAATCACATTAGAGCTTGGTTATTAAGGCGTTTGGGTACAACAGACTGTTTCAGTTGTGTCGCGTGGTGTGATTTTGGGTTTTTGGAACATACGTAAGAGAGATACCGCATTTGCTTAAAAATGCTTGATAGACTTTATTAGGTTTGGCGGTGACCTACTCTCCCACACCTTAGGATGCAGTACCATTGGCGCAACAGCGCTTAACGGCCGGGTTCGGAATGGAGCCGGGTGTTTCGCTTGTGCTATGACCACCAA
>NZ_CBFHTG010000034.1:0-8010 GCF_965658795.1 Lentibacter sp.
GGTGATGCTCAAGTGTCTGTTGCTTTCACCGCGCCGTCCAATGACGGGGGCTCAGCGATCACTGATTATGAGTATCAGCTTGATGGTGGGTCATGGCTGAGTGCTTCAGCAAATAGTAGCCCTGTCGTGATTACAGGTCTAACCAATGGGACGAGTTACTCGATAAAGCTACGTGCAGTGAATACTGCTGGGAACGGTACAGAGAGCGCAGCGGTGACGGCAAGCATGCCAGCACCTAACTCTGAATTTGCTGCGAATGAAGCGATCATCCGTGATATCATTACCAATGACGCCCAACGCTCGCTGAACAGTACGATTGCAAGCAACACCCGCCTGAACCGTGACGCACGGGGCCGCTTCATCACAAGTCGCAAGCAAATGCAAAGTGATGGAGCCGGTATGGTCGGTCGTAATAACGCCGCCTTTGATGTTGACGGTATCGCAGAGGCGTCTGGATTGACGCTGAGCACCAAAGGAACGTTCTTCGCACAAACGGGTCGTTATGATGGGGCCCAGAGTCGTTTGTTCTTCGGAGACTTCGACATACAGCGTGACAGCGTAAGTGGCTCCACAACAGCTACACTCAGCGGCAAAGTTGCCTGGGAGCAGATGCTGTCTGAGCAAACAATGCTGGGCTACTACATCGGAGGGGAGTTGGGGCGTTCGCAGCTTAAAGGTGCTTTCACAGGCAGCCAAGATCACTATGGTGTGAGTGCGGGTGGCTATGTCGTACACGCTTTGCAAGAAAACCTGTTTGTAGATGGTTTTGCATCTTTGAGTATTGGCCGTAACGATCTTGAGATGAGCAACGAAACGCTTGATCTTGAAAGTGATTACCGAACGAAAACCGCCACATTAGGTGCGGCCCTGACAGGCGTGCTCGTGCAAGATGGCTATGAAATTCTGCCAGAGCTGAGTTTCACCTACGGCAAGACATTCATTGGAGACGTTGACTTTACGGGCGCAGCCTATGGTCTGGTAGACAATACGCTCAGTCTGGATGCTGGGGACATCTCAACTGCAACTGTTATGTTCCGTCCCGAGTTTCGTATTCCTTTGGATGGTCAGCCTTTGGCCAAGAGCCTTTCCATCCTAAGCTTCGCGCCTCGTCTGATCTGCGAGCAAACGACGATCGGGGGCGGCCACATTGACAACTGCGGTGGCGGAGCAGAACTGGGTGTCAGCTCAGATACAAATGACGGCCTGAGCTCAGCAACGATACAGATTGTGACCGACCGTGTTGGTAACAGCACCCGTTCAGGTTTTAGGTTCGCAATATCCCATAACTTCTAGGCTCTTTGTTGACGGATAAGGCAATCAGGCGTGCGCTCCAAAATATGGAGCGCGCAACTTGAACTGGGTGTTTGCAACTCATTCTGCAGGGTAAAATTCAGTGAGCTCACGTCGTCAATGTCCAGCACTTAAATCAGTCACAGACGACGTGGTCTTTTTTTTGCGGTCTGCCTGAGGCTGTGCATCTAAGACGCGACGTAGGTTCAAACCGCACAAAAAGAGCTTCTTGGCATAAGGAAAAGACCGTTTCCCTTGCTCAAGGCTTGTCTCGCAAACATGCGAACAGATGTTAGGTGGCAGCCCGCTTACTCAAAGACAGTGCTTGCGCCGCGAACGTCGCGCGACATGCCTTCCAAGACTTCGCTTGTTCCGCGCAAAACGCCGTTGGCCGTGCCGCAGGAGATAAGGGCGATCAGGGAGAGGAGGGCGATATAAGGCTTCATGGGCTGTATCCTTTCATGTCTTGGGTCTGGCAAAACGCCATGACGGCCTCAAAGCCATCAGCAATACTCGGTACACAGAGAACTGGGCCAAGGGGTAGCGCCCAGAGCCGCAACAATCAATTTGCTTTTGTGCGGTACGGGAAGTTTGAGGGCTTAAACGTCGGGTTTTATCAGGCCAAGCCCGCGCAGGTAGACGCCGATGCCTGTTTCCAGAAGCTCTTCGGGGGAAAACGGGCTTTGCGTGCCCGGGGAATTGCGCGCAAACAACTCGACCACCCCATGGCTCATGGCCCAGATATGGGCCGAGAACATACTGGCAGGCGGGCGCTTGTCGGCAGGGATATGTTGGCTCAGGTCGGTTGCGGCTGTTTCCAGCACGCTGCGGGCCCGGGCGGCAGCTGCGGCCAGCTCTGGCGTCCGGTTTACCGAGACACCGCTCTCGAACATGGCGATGTAATGGCCGGGGTGGCGGCGCGCAAAGGCCAGATAGGCCCGCCCTGTGGCCTCAAACGCAGCCAGCGCCGAGGGTTGGCCCTTTTCGTAGGCATATTGCATGAGATCGGCAAAAATATCATAGCCCTGCCGTGCGGCTTCGGCGATCAGGTCTTCGCGGCCCTCAAAATGGCGGTAGACAGCCGCAGGCGTTACGCCGGCTTCTTTGGCCGCTTCAGAAAGCGTAAAGCCTGTCGGGCCTTTGGCCTCGATAAGCTGCAAAGCGGCCTCAACCAGCGCTTGGCGCAGGTTGCCGTGGTGATAGCCGCGCTTTTTAGGCATCCCAGATCTCGGGGCCACCGCAGATTTCGGCATCAAGCTGACCCACTGCTTTGGGATCTTTGCGGGCGTAGTCGATCTGGCTGAGCACAGTGCGGATGGCCATCAGGCGGGCGCGGCGCTTGTCATCTGATCTGATGACCGTCCAGGGCGCTTCGGCTGTATGGGTGCGGGTGAGCGTTTCTGAGATTGCGCTTGAATATTCGTCCCATTTCTTGAGGCCTTCCACGTCAATCCAGCTGAGCTTCCATTGCTTGAGGGGGTCGTGTTCACGGCCCAGAAAGCGGCGCAGCTGCTCGGCGCGGCCCACGTTGAGCCAGAGTTTGAAAACGTGGATTCCTTCATCGACCAGCATTTTCTCAAAAGCTGGCGTCTGGTTGAAGAAATGTGCGCGCTGCTCATCGGTGCAAAAGCCGAAGACTTTTTCAACAACGCCGCGATTGTACCAGCTTCGGTCATAAAACACGATCTCGCCGCCTGAGGGCAGGTGGTCGATGTAGCGCTGGAAATACCATTCGGTTTGTTCTTTTTCCGTGGGCTTTGAAAGCGCCACAACGCGCGCGCCACGCGGGTTGAGATTTTCGCGAAAACGCTTGATCGCGCCGCCTTTGCCCGCGGCATCGCGCCCCTCAAATACAACGGCTATGCGCGCGCCTGTCTCTTTGGCCCAGCTTTGCAGCTTCACCAGCTCTATCTGCAAAAGCTCCAGCTCTTTTTCATAAGCTTTGCGCGGCATCCGCTCGCTGTAGGGGTAGGCCGGATTGAGGATTTCGTCTTTATCGGCGCGTTTGATCGCGTTGCGGATATCCTCGGGGGCGTCCTTGTCAAAATAGGTGCTGATGGCAGCGTCAAAGGGCAGCTCCATGGCCTTGTCCTTTCTCATTTTTTGTCACTATGGCGGCTTAGCGCTTGGGGTGCAATCCTGCGCGGGCGGCGGCGCGGTGAATGGCTGCGACAACCATATCCTGAGCGCTGTGCTGGAGCATATGGCCGTGGCCCTCGGCACGTGTCAGCACGGCGTGGGGCACATCGGCCACCAGCTTTTCAGCGTGAATGGACAGACCGACCGTGATGTCTTTTGTGCCGTGAACACTTTCAACAGGCAAGGCGAGGGCTGGATAGAGCGGCGCCATCGCCTTGATTTCTGCCAAGAGGTTGGCACGTTGGAAGGATGTAGCCCGCATGGAGCGATAGCGCAGGGAGAGCTTGGGCACAAAGTAGTCAAAATAGCCGTTTGGCACCGTGTCGGGCGCGAAGATGTCGCCAAGCGCACGCTCTATGTAGCTTTCTGAAACAAGGGCAGGCAAAAGCGGCAGAACAAGCGGGCCAAGAACGGGGTTTGAGCCTATGCGATAGAGTGGGTCAAGGGGCGTGTCCCAAGGGTGGGAGGCGGCGGCAACAGGCACAAGAGCGGCGATACGCTCGGGCATATAGGTGGCCCATGCAAGCGCTACAGAACCGCCGTAGGAGTGGCCCATAACGATGGGTTTTTCAGCGCCCATTGCTGCGGCCGTGTCGGCGATTTGTTTGGCTTGGGCGCGCAGGCTGTCGCCTTTGGGGGTGATCGCTGCGCTGTAGCCAAGGCCCGGGCGATCAATGATGAAAATCCGAAAGTCACTGGCCAGCTTGGCAGCCAGCGCAAAGCTCATGTCGCGGGTGTGGCCGTTGGAGCCGTGGATCAGCACAAGGTCAGGCGCGCCTTTTGGGCCTGTGACAACCACATGCATGGGGCTGCCGTTGACTGTTATTATCTGGCCGCGCGCGGGGGCCGCGGCTTCGGCGCGGCTCTCGGCGCGTTGGGCAAAGAGCCAGAGCGCAAGCCAGAGAAACGCGAGGCCAAAAAGGCTAAAAACGAGCGGTTTGAGCATGGTCAATCAACCGCGCAAGTCGGTGCTCTCTAGCCCGATCTTTTCAATATCATAGGGGGTGGTTTCATAAATCTCTGAAATCCAGTTTCCATACATCAGATGGGCATGGCTCCGCCAGCGGTTGAGCGGTGTTTTGGCGGTGTCATCATTTGGGTAGTAGTTGACCGGCAACTGGATGTCGGCCCCTGCGATTTGGTTTTCGGCCAAGTCGCGGGTGTATTCTTCGCCCAAGGTGCCGCTGTCATATTCCAGATGGTTGAAGACATAGAGCGCGCGGTGCGCGGTGTCTTCGACGAGGGCAGGGCCAACTTCTTCAGAGTGCAGCAGGGTTTTGAGGCCTGCGGCTTCTATCTCGTCGCGGCGCATTTCTGTCCAGCGGCTCACGGGCATGACAAAATCATCGGAAAACCCGCGCAAAAAAGAGCTTTGTGGCGCAAGGTTGAGGTGGCGATAGCAGCCAAAAAGCTTCTGATCGAGCAGGTGCTTTTTCACGCCGTGGAAATAGCCGAGCATCGCCATACCGCCCCAGCACACTCCGAATGTGTTGTGAACGTGGGTCTGGGTCCAGTCAAAAACGCGCGTAAGCTCGGCCCAGTAGGTTACATCGGAAAATTCCAGATGCTCGATCGGTGCGCCTGTGATGATGAGACCATCGAATTTCTCGCCTGTGGCCGCGACCTCGTCAAACGGGCGGTAGAACTCTTCCATGTGTTCGGCAGCCGTATTGCGCGAGTGATGCTCGCTCATGCGGATCAGCGAAAATTCGATTTGCAGAGGCGTTGCGCCGATAAGGCGGGCGAATTGCGTCTCTGTCTGGATCTTCTTTGGCATGAGGTTGAGCAAGCCGATGCGCAGCGGACGAATATCCTGCCGCACCGCCTGATCCTCGCTCATCACACTGACGCCCTCGCGCGAGAGCACGTCATAGGCAGGCAGGTGGGAGGGCAGTTTGATGGGCATAGGCTTGGACCTCGTTCAGCTTGGAAGACAGATTACTTAGGTGGCTTTGGCGCGCGTCTCAATGGCGGTGGCGACAATCGCATCAAAATCCTGTGCGTCGCGCACGCTGGCAATATCGCCTGCCTCGACGGTGACACCCCAACGGGCCATCGCCTCATAGCGCGGCTGGCGGTGGGCAAGCGCGCGGGCATAGGTGTAGCGGATGAAGTCATCTGGATTAACATCATCTTCCACGCATTTGTTTTCTGTTAAGTATTCATCCCATACGCGCAAGAGAAACGCAGGTTGATAGGCCATTGGCTTGGGCGCACGGTCAAAGCGGCGGATCAGCTCTTCTGTGTGTGCCTCCGAGCCTTTGAGCCAGATCATCAGGGTGTTCGCGCCCAAGGTCTTGAGGATTTCATCATCGCCGTTGCTCGGATCAACCCACTCGCAAATAGAGCCGCCCGTGTCGCAGATGAAATGCGGGTAGCCATAGAGCGCCTCGGCGCGCTCGATGAAGTAGGGCGTGTCAAGCAGTGCCGCGATCTCGGCGCGGCGGAACTGCTCCTGACGGGCGGCATATGTGGCCATTGTCAGGCCGCCGTGCGCCCCTGAGCCGGGTTTGCCAAGGTAGGAGGACACAGCCGCAAGGTTGCCGAATGTGATGTTGGAGCTGATATAGATGGAGTCACTCATCAAAAGGTCGCGCAGGAAGGGCACTTTCATCGCTTCGCGCTTGGCATTGTCGGCGATATATTCGCCCATGTAACGCGTGCCAATGCGGTAATCGACCGAGTAATGAAACCAGTCTCCCGCGTCGCGCAGCAGGTTTGAGACATGGGTTTTGCCAAGCCCTGACATGCCGAAGAACAGCGCTTTCTTCTGTTTGGCGGTCTGCCAGCTTTGGGCGGTTGGGTAGATCATGCCTGCCTCCTGAGTGCTCTGACACTGGAGTAAAGCGGCAGAATGACAGGGTCAAACCCTATTGCGCAGCCAAGCCAGCGCGCGGCCATCCAGAATGAGCAAACCAAGCGCCAGAATAGCAAAGCCCAAGAGCGCGCGCGGCGGCAGAGCCTCGCCCAAAACGGCCCAGCCAAGCACAATGGCTACGGGCGGCATCAACAAGGTCACCAGCATCAGGTTGCCCGAGCCAGCCATGGCCAGCACACGGTAATAGAGCAGATAGGCCAGCACCGTTGCCGCAAGTGCGTAATAGGCGATGGCGGCAAGGGTTTGGAGGCGCAGATCAAGTGTCAGCGGGCCATCAAACCACCATGCGAGTGGCACAATGCAGACCGCGGTGCAGGTGAGCATGCCTGCGGCGGCGACAAGCGGATGAAGCCCTGTGAGGTGCTTGCGCGCCCACACGCCTGCGAAGGCATAAGAGACAGTGGCTGTCAGAGCGGCAATTTGGGCCAGCGAGCGGATGTCAAAGTTGAGCAGATTGCTCAGCCCAATGGCTGTGGCCACGCCCAGAAAGCCAATGAGCACCCCCGCAAGCTTGCGCGGTGTCAGGCGCTCATCGGCCAGAAAGAGGCTGGCAACAACCACGCCGCAAATGGCAGTGGTGCTGTTGAGAATGGCTGTCAGGCCGCTCTCGATGTGAAGTTGGGACCAGTTGAGCAGGGTGAACGGCACAACATTGTTCAAAAGCCCCATGACAAGGAACACGCCCCAGAGCCGCGCGCCCTTGGGGCGCGGCAAGCGCAGGACAAAGACCAAGCCCCAAAGCACCAGAGCGGCCCAGAGGGCACGGTGCGCCACGGCCGAGAGAACGCCGATTTCGTTAAGCGCAATCCTCACCGAGAGAAAAACGCCGCCCCAGATCAGGGCCAGCAAGAGAAGCTCGCCCCAAGCGCGCGCAGATATGGATTTTTGCTCTGTCATGGGCCAGACGTTGCATGGAACAGCCACTAGAGCGACCCGTTTCTTGCGGGATGGTCAAAAAGAAAACGCCCCGCACGTTACGGGGCGTTTCTGGTTGTGTGATTTGTCTGGTTTAGAAGCTGTAGGAAATCTTCATACCAAAGGCGACGGCATCACCGCTGTATTCGACCGCTGGATTCGGCGCGGGCAAAAGAAACGACTGATCGCCAGGTTTGATGTATTGAACGCCACCTGTAACCTTCAGTGACTCGTTGATATTGTAGCTGGCACCAAGTCCAATGCTTTTATAACCAGCCGTTGGCGCAAGAGCGGTGTTGGTTGGCCGCGTGCCTGCCGCTTCATATCCGAGTGTGACAGCGAGGCTGAGCTTGTCATTGATCCTGCGACCAAGCCCCAAGGTAAAGCTGGTGGTGTCGTCCTCAAAATTGACCCAGTTTGTCGAGGTCAAGCCGCCAGGGTTTGAATCAAGGGTGCGACCGTCCCACTTTACATACCGCACAGAGCCGAAGAGCAACGTATCGGCGGCAATACCTGTCTGGAACTCAAGGTTCAGGCTCTCGGGGCTCTTGTGTGTCACAGTAGCAGGTGCGAAGTTTGACGTACCATCAAGCGTGTTGTTGATGCTTGAATTGTAGGTGAGAGCAACGCGCATGGCGATGTCGGGCCGCTCGTAAGCGCCCCCGACCAGATACCCCCAAGCATAGTCGCCGGAGGCGTCCAACGCTCCGTTGGCAGAGCGGATTGTGCCTGTCAACGATTGCGACCGTGCGCCACCGTGCATGCTCCAATTGTCGTTAAACTTATAG
>NZ_CBFHTG010000035.1:0-4005 GCF_965658795.1 Lentibacter sp.
ATCAGCTATCGGACTGGCGACGGATGGCGCGGACCGGTAAATTGGTTTTGCCTGCGGATGTCATGACATCAGTTGGTAATGCAGAGATTTCCTGCCATCAGTCGGAACCTGCGTTTGTTCCGCTGGAGATTGCGATGACATCGCCGACAGCTGATAGCACATCAGGGCAAGCACAGAGCGAGCACGCCGGGATGGGCGGCGAGATATCGGTGATGATTGGGTCTGATGTGATGATCCGAATTCCTGGCACTGCTGATATGGCGCGTGCTGCTGACTTGATCCGTGCGATACGAGGGGTCTCGTGATTGTCGCGGGGCAGCGGCTGCCGATCGTGATTGCGACCAAGCCCGTTGACTTCCGCCGAGGCCATGACGGGCTCGCGGCCACAGTGCAAAACGAGTTGGGCCTCAATCCACATTCGGGGCTGACGGTGGTGTTCCGCTCCAAGCGTGGTGACAGGCTGAAGATTTTGGTTTGGGATGGAACCGGACTGGTCCTGATCTACAAGCGGTTGGAGATTTCCAACTTCGTTTGGCCTAAAATCCGGGACGGCGTCATGCAGCTCTCCCGGGCGCAGTACGAAGCCCTTTTCGAAGGCTTGGACTGGCGCAGAATGATTGCAAAACCGGTGGCAGCACCTGCTGCGGCAGGCTGATTAATCCCCTGATTATAGGCTTGTTTTGCTGGCTTTTCCTGCCCGTTTTGGGTAGAAAAATGCATGTCGCAACCGTTCGATATCAGCCAATTTCCAGGCCTGCCACCCGAGGTCGTAAAGGCCTTCGAGGCGCAACGGGTGGCGCTTGAGAACGCCCGTTTTGAGGCCACTGTCGAACGCGCGGCCCGGCAACATGAACAGGCTGTCGGTGCCGAGAAGGACGTCTTCATCACCAAACTGAAAGCGCTGGTCGAGAAGCTGGAAAGTCAGGTTGCCGATCATCGGCGCACCAGGTTCGGTCCCAAGTCGGAAAAGCTGAGCACCGATCAGCTGGAACTGGCACTCGAAGATCAAGAGACCGCTATCGCCGAGACGCAGCAAAAAATCGACGCCGTTCAGAACAAGATTGACCAACTCGACAAGACTGCAAAGGACAAAAAGCCCCGCAAACCGCGCAAGCCTCGGACCCTTCCAGAGGGGCTGCCGCGCGTCGAGCGGGTCATCAATCCCGAAAACATCGTTTGCCCCTGCGGCTGTGGCGATATGGTCAAGATCGGGGAGGATCGTTCGGAGCGGCTGGATGTCATTCCTGCGCAATACCAAGTCGTTGTCACTGTGCGCCCCAAATACGCCTGTCCCAAAGGACGCACGGGCGTGGTCCAAGCCAAGGCCCCGGCGCATCTTCTGGAAAACAGCTGGCCGACCGAAGCCCTGCTGGCGCAGATCACTGTGGCCAAATTTTGCGACTTCAATCCTTTGAACCGGCAATCCGTGGCCATGGCCCGCAACGGCGCGCCGATTGATCGTGCAGTCCTGTCGGACTGGATGGGCCGCACAGGCGCACTGATTGCCCCCGTGGTCGATCACATGGCCATGCTACTTCTGAAAGGCAGCACGCGGCTTTATGTCGATGAAACAACCGCCCCCGTACTTGATCCCGGTCGGGGTAAAACCAAGACGGGATACTTCTGGGCCGTGCTACGCGATGACCGCGGCTGGAACGGACCATCGCCACCTGGCGTCGTGTTCCATTATCGCCCCGGACGAAAGGGAGAATACGCCCAAGAAATCCTCAAAGGCTTCGATGGCACAATCCAGGTGGATGCCTATGGAGGCTACACCGCCTTGGGCACTTCCAAGCGGGTGGGTGGCGCACCCTTGAAGCTGGCCTATTGCTGGTCGCATGGGAGGCGCGCCTTGATCAAGGCGCAGCCCAAAGCAGGATCGCCGATCGTCGATGAGGCTCTGCTGCAGATCGCGGCCATCTACAAGATCGAGGCCGAGATCCGTGGGCTGCCGACCGCGCAAAGGCGTGCGGTTCGGCAAGAGAAATCCCGCCCGCTGGTCGATAAATTCTTTGTTTGGCTGAACGCTCAGGCCGGCCGTGTCTCGCGCAAGTCCGAATTGGGAAAGGCTCTGGCCTATATGCTGCGACGTCAGGAGGGCTTCCGTCTGTTTCTGGAGGATGGCCATATCGACATGGATTCCAACCTGGTCGAAAATGCGATCAGAAGCCCCGCCATGACACGCCGCAACACACTTTTTGCCGGTCACGATGACGGAGCCCGTTGTTGGGCAAGGTTCGCGAGCCTGATCGGAACATGTCGCATCAACGGCGTCGAGCCATATGCTTACTTGCTCGATCTGTACACCAAGCTGTCCAACGGGCATCTCAAGAAAGACATCGATTCTTTGATGCCATGGGCTTATGCCGCCGCCACGTCCTCACAAATGAGCTCGCCCGGGACTCCCTGACGACCTCACGCACGCGACAGCCAAATCCCTGTCAACATATGCACTGTATGCGCTGGCCACATCCCATTGATTTGAGATCTTCCGCGCTTCTTTGATTGGCCGGATACGGTCTCCATCTTTTATGTTGGAGGCTGCTATGGCAGATGGAAGTGGACTTGTGGGTAGGCTGGAAGTTGTTGAACCGCGTCGTGGCAACCGACGTTGGCCTGACGATGTGAAGGCGCGGATTGTCGCGGAGAGTTTTCAACCCGGTGCGCGCGTTGTTGACGTGGCGCGGCACCATGACATTGTCCCCCATCAGCTATCGGACTGGCGACGGATGGCGCGGACCGGTAAATTGGTTTTGCCTGCGGATGTCATGACATCAGTTGGTGATGCAGAGATTTCCTGCCATCGGTCTGAGCCTGCGTTTGTTCCGCTGGAGATCGCGATGACACCGCCGACAGCTGATAACCCATCAGGGCAAGCGCAGAGCGCGCGCGCCGGGATGGGCGGCGAGATATCGGTGACGATTGGGTCTGATGTGATGATCCGGATTCCTGGCACTGCTGATATGGCGCGTGCTGCTGACTTGATCCGCGCGGTACGAGGGGTCTCGTGATTGTCGCGGGGCAGCGGCTGCCGATCGTGATTGCGACAAAGCCGGTCGATTTCCGTCGAGGCCATGATGGGCTCGCAGCAACGGTGCAGAACGAGCTGGGGCTTGATCCACATTCCGGTCTGACGGTGGTGTTCCGTTCCAAGCGTGGGGACAGGTTGAAGATCTTGGTTTGGGATGGAACCGGGCTTGTCCTGATCTACAAGCGGTTGGAGGTTTCCAACTTCGTGTGGCCCAAAATTCAGGACGGCGTCATGCAGCTTTCCCGGGCCCAGTACGAGGCCCTTTTCGAAGGTTTGGATTGGCGCCGGATGGTGGCAAAACCGGTTGTGGCGCCTGCTGCGGCAGGGTGACTCAGGGCCAGATTCGAGCGTTGTTTTATTGGGCTTTTCTACTGTTTCATGATAGAAAAGCGCATGTCACAGCCGTTCGATATTCGCCAGTTTCCAGGTCTGCCGCCCGAGGTCGTGAAGGCCTTTGAGGCGCAGCAGTTCGAGCTGGCTGTAGAGCGCGCGGCGCGGCAACATGAACAGGCTGTCGGCGCTGAGAAGGACGTCTTCATCACCGAACTGAAAGCGCTGGTCGAGAAGCTGGAAAGTCAGGTTGCCGACCACCGGCGCACCAAGTTCGGATCCAAGTCGGAAAAGCTGAGCCCCGATCAGCTGGAACTGGCGCTCGAAGATCAAGAGACCGCCATCGCCGAGACGCAGCAACAGATCGATGAGGTGCAGAACAAGCTCGACCAGCTCGACAAGACTGCAAAGGACAAAAAGCCCCGCAAACCGCGTAAGCCTCGCACCCTTCCAGAAGGGCTGCCGCGCGTCGAGCGGGTCATCAATCCCGAAAACATCGTTTGCCCCTGTGGCTGTGGCGATATGGTCAAGATCGGGGAGGATCGCTCGGAGCGGCTGGATGTCATCCCTGCGCAATACCAAGTCGTTGTCACTGTGCGCCCCAAATACGCCTGTCCCAAAGGACGCACGGGCGTGGTCCAAGC
>NZ_CBFHTG010000036.1:0-2859 GCF_965658795.1 Lentibacter sp.
GTGGGCCATCACTCTGCGAGATCGCAGAACAAGCTGACCTATGGGCTGTACTCGGCGGGGATCAGTGACGCGCAGAAGCGGGAGATCGTGGAGGGGGTGAGGGTGCCTGCAGAGCTCGCGTTGTGAACCCCAAACATCCCCTCCGTCTGGCGTCTCCTAGCGAGATGTCGGGCGGGGGGTATGGCTAAGATATGCAGAAAAAAGTGGTTTCTAGCCTACCACTTTGGGGGTGTTTCGCCTTTATTTTTGCCATGAGCGATCTCACTGGCTTGGTCGCGCAAGACAAACTTTTGTATCTTTCCTGTGGATGTGCGCGGGATCGGCATGAATACAAACTGCCCTGGCACCTTATAGGGAGCAAGCTGGTCCTTGCACCAAGAGCGTAAACTGGCAGCATCCGTGGTTTGACCCTTGACCAATTCCACAAAAGCACAGGGCGTTTCACCCCATTTTTCGTGGGGCATGGCAACCACTGCAGCGAGCTCAATCGCAGGATGACGGTAGAGCACCTCTTCCACCTCGATGGACGAAATATTCTCACCGCCTGAAATGATGATGTCCTTTGATCGATCTTTGAGCTGGATATAGCCGTCTGGGTGCCGAACGCCTAGATCGCCGGAATGGAACCAGTCACCGGCAAAGGCGTCTCGCGTAGCCTTGGGGTTGCGGAAATAGCCTTTCATTACGACATTACCCCGAAACATGACCTCGCCCATAGTTTTCCCATCGCGTGGAACAGGTTCCATGGTCTCGGGGTCCAGAACATCCAGTCCCTCAAGTGGCAGATAGCGAACCCCTTGGCGTGATTTCAATGCAGCCTGTTCACTGGGTGGCAGATCGGACCAGTCCTGATGCCAGTCATTCACCACAGCAGGGCCATAGGTTTCGGTCAGCCCATACAAATGTGTCACATCAAAGCCTGCAGTTTTCATATCAGCCAGCAGTTTTTCCGGGGGTGGTGCGGCAGCCGTGAAGAATTGCACGGTTTGCTCAATCTTGTGTTTCTCTTCTTCGGGGGCCGATATCATCAGAGACATGACAATGGGCGCGCCGCACAGGTGGGTAACACCTTCATCTGCCAAAGCGCTCCAAATTGGTTCTGCCCGCACCTGACGCAGACAGACATGGGTCCCGATGATCGCCGAGAGGGTCCACGGGAAACACCAACCGTTGCAGTGAAACATCGGCAGCGTCCAGAGGTAGACCGCGTGCTTGGCCATCGATGTCGTCAGCGCATTGCCCTGCGCCAACAAATAGGCGCCGCGATGGTGCGAAACGACCCCTTTTGGATCGCCCGTTGTACCCGAAGTGTAGTTGATCGAAATGGCGTCCCATTCGTCCAGCGGCATCAGCCAGTGGAAGTCGGAATCACCCGTCGACAAGAAGGCCTCATAATCCTGCGCATCAGTCGCAGTTGCAGGCGCCGTGCATTCGGCATCGTCGTATTGGATCACAAGCGGTTTCACTGTTGCCAGCGCAAGCGCGTCTTGCATCAATGGCATGAATTCGCGGTCGACGATGACGACTTTTGACATCGCATGGTCTAGCTGAAACGCAATCACCGATGCATCGAGGCGAGTGTTTACGGAGTGCAAAACACCTCCGCACATGGGCACACCGTAGTGGCATTCAAGCATTGCAGGCGTATTGGCCAGCAGGGCCGACACAGTATCACCGCGCCCGACGCCACGCTGTGCTAAGGCAGATGCCAACTGTCGCGATCGTGCATAGAATTCTGCATAACTGCGCCTAAGTGCACCATGCACGATTGCTGTGTGATTAGGGAAGACTGAGGCCGCACGTTCCAGAAATGTCAGTGGCGTCAGTGGCTGGTGGTTTGCCGGATTCCGGTCCAGATCGGTGTTGTAGGGGTTCTCATTCATGGTTCAGGCGTCCTGCCATAGGGGCGCACGCTTTTCGAGAAACGCACCGATACCTTCTTCGGCGTCGAGGGCCAGCATGTTATTGACCATCACACCAGAGGCGTAATCGTAGGCGTCGGATAGCCCCATTTCTCGCTGTGCGTAGTAGGCGCTCTTGCCTGTTGCGAGCGTCATACTGGATTTTGAGGCAATCTTGCGCGCCATCTCCATCGTTTTTTCTTGCAGCTCTTCGGGTGCCGCGACACGGTTCACTAGGCCAATCTCTGCAGCGCGTTCGGCTGATGTCATGTCTCCCGTCAGTAGCATTTCCATCGCGTGCT
This sequence comes from Lentibacter sp., assembly GCF_965658795.1. Taxonomy (NCBI): domain Bacteria; kingdom Pseudomonadati; phylum Pseudomonadota; class Alphaproteobacteria; order Rhodobacterales; family Roseobacteraceae; genus Lentibacter; species Lentibacter sp. Next base: position 2,204 of record NZ_CBFHTG010000036.1, read on the forward strand.
TGTCGGTTACGTTGCGTGATAGCGCGACCATCGGGGTGGAGCAGAACAGTCCGATGTGCACGCCCGGTGTGCTGAACTGTGCCGTATCCGCTGCAATGGCCAGATCACAGCTTGCGACTAGTTGGCAGCCTGCAGCCGTGGCTACGCCGGTAATTTCAGCGATCACGGGTTTGGGGCAATTCACAATTCCCTGCATCAGGCCTGCGCACATCGCCATGACTTTTGCAAAATAGGCTTTGCCACCATCTTCATTCAAGCGCCCTGCGGTCATTTCCTTAAGATCGTGACCCGCACAAAAGGCAGGACCTTTGGCTGCCAGAACAATGACTCGCACTTTTGTGTTAGCTCCTGCATCTTTAAACGCATCACCCAGTTCCGCCAGCATTGCCTCAGACAAGGCATTGCGTCGCGAAACATCGTTCAAGGTCAGGCGGAGTATGCCGTTTTCGTCCAGATTGGAGAGCAGGATGTCAGATATGGTCACGGGGCTGTTCCTTTTGAGTGCTAAAGAATGTTGATTTCGACACTGTTGGCCAAGGTGTTCGCGATAAAGCAGTAGCGGTGCGCACGGTCCTGCATCTGCGTCATATCCTCGTCGCTTACCGAAAAGCCAGTATCGAAACGCACCACCGGATGCAGATCGATCCGCGTCACCG
>NZ_CBFHTG010000037.1:0-2650 GCF_965658795.1 Lentibacter sp.
TTTGGCACGTTGCGCTTATACCGGAAGCTGCCATTGGCACGGCAGAACACATAGCGGGGAAGGCTTATGGCATCTCGTCATTCATGTTCAGGACTGTGTTCCCCAAACCTGAAAAACCACCCCCCCAAACGCGACAAAGTGGTCCCGAAAGTGGTCCTATGCAGGCCACAACATCAACGTTTGCTAGCTTATATGGGAAAATCGACTGGTTATTGGTGCCCAGGAGAGGACGTCGTACTTTCGCGATTATCGTTGTATTGCAGTAGGTTAGAGAAAGCGAAAAACTCAAAAGTGGTCCTGAAAGCGGTCCCGTTTATGTATAACCTCAAAACAATAATCTGTGCCTTGTGCCAAGATCTCAGGCTTGCTTTGCGGAACCAAAGGCCATTTCGCAATGGATAAATGACCGGACATCCTATTGCACATCCCTCACTCACCCGATTGCGTTACACGTTTGAGGGCTGCAATAAAGAGCTCGTACATCGCTTTGCTTCTCCCAATAGACATACTGCGACTTGCTAATATCGCACAGTAATAACCCATCTTGGCTAGGAACCCAGCTGTCGAGAAATATATTTTTTTGTTTTGATCGCAAAATTAGCCCCCTAACGGAGGACTTTCAGATAGATAAATCCTAATCTAACATACGGCTGTGCGACTTATAGCCGTGCGATCATATCATGAGAGAAAAATGTGAATGAAAAAACTTGCTCTTGATGCCGCAGACATCCGCATTCTGTGCGCACTGCAGAAGCATGGGCAGTTAAGTAAAGCGAAGCTCTCCGAAATAAGTGGCCTCTCCGCGACCCCCTGCTGGGCACGACTAACTCGTTTGAAAGCTGCAGGGTATATTCGGGGATATCACGCCGATATTGAACTGAGCCGACTTGCTGATTTCGCCCAAGTGATTGTGACCGTTTCCTTGAGCCGTCATCGAAAGGCAGACTTTGACCGTTTTGAAGCCTATATCAACGGACGTGACGAGATAGTTGATTGCATCGCAACCGGCGGCGGGGTCGATTACATAATGAAGGTCATTAGCTCCAGCCTGACTGAGTTTCAAAATTTTGTGGAAGACCTCCACACCGAAGATCTTGGCATTGACCGCTACATGACCCACTTCGCAACACGCCAGGTAAAAACAGCCTTGCCCAACATATCAAAGCTAGCAACTTCAAATCTTAAATAAGGACACTGGACCAAACGGTCCTCATAGACCATGAAAAACGGCTGCATTGGACTATGCATGGAGAATCTTTAGACTGCTTTCTTCGTAATTCCCGAGCTATTTGTGGAACAGAATTTTTGGTTTGTGGTCGGGAGGATCACACACAAACGGGAGGACGTTTCAATGCAAGCAGATGATTTCGGTTTCGGCACACAAATCCGCAAGTCGCCCTATTTTGACGCAACAGTGCGGTGGGGCGCGCAAGGGTTTTCCGTCTACAACCACATGTATATCCCGCGTGATTTCGGGGACCCTGAACAGAACTTCTGGAACCTCGTGAACGACGCGATTCTGTGTGATGTGGCTGTTGAGCGTCAGGTGGAGATCACCGGCCCGGACGCGGCCAAGTTTACCCAGATGCTGACGTGCCGTGACCTGTCCAAGATGGCCGTGGGCCAGTGCAAATACATCCTTATTACCAACGCGGATGGCGGCATCCTTAATGATCCGATCCTGCTGCGGCTGGCGGAAAACCACTTCTGGATTTCTCTGGCCGACAGCGACATCCTTCTCTGGGCGCAGGGCGTTGCGATCCACTCGGGCCTTGATGTCACCATTGGAGAGCCTGATGTATCCCCGTTGCAGTTGCAGGGCCCCAAGTCTGGCGAGATCATGCGCGCGCTGTTTGGCGACGACATCATGGATCTGCGCTACTACTGGCTGCGCGAGGTCGAGTTGAACGGCATTCCGCTGATCGTGTCGCGCACCGGTTGGTCAAGCGAGCTGGGCTACGAGCTTTATCTGCGCGACGGATCAAAGGGCGATCTGCTGTGGGAAACCATAATGGCCGCCGGTATGGAATTCGGCCTCAAGCCAGGGCACACATCGTCCATTCGCCGCATCGAAGGTGGCATGTTGTCTTATCACGCGGACGCCGACATGAGCACCAACCCCTATGAGCTTGGGTTTGACCGGCTGGTGAACCTCGACATGGAGGCTGATTTCATCGGCAAGGCTGCGTTGCGTCGCATCAAGGACGAAGGTGTCAGCCGCAAGCAGATCGGCCTGATTATCGACGGTGATCCTCTCACCGGCCCCAACACGACGTTCTGGGAAATCAATTCGGATGGTGAGGCAATCGGCAAAGTCACATCCGCAGTTTACTCCCCACGTTTGGAGCAGAACATCGCTTTGGCCATGGTGTCAGCAGAACACGCCAAGATTGGTGCACAGGTTGAGGTCATTACGAAGTCTGGCCCCATCGGCGCAACGATTTGTGAGCGTCCATTCTATGATCCCAAAAAGCAAATCGCGGCCGCTTAACGCCCTGCCAGACGAAAGAAAAACGATATGTCAGACCTCGCTATCGAACTGCATTGGCAGCGCGCTACACCTGTTTTTGAAACTGGCGCATATTCGAACGATCACACAGTGCAGTATAATAACCGCTACGATCTGCTTGTTGATTCCGCCCCTGATTGG
>NZ_CBFHTG010000038.1:0-2399 GCF_965658795.1 Lentibacter sp.
AAAAACCAACTGGTCACGCCGTGGTGCTTTGGCGCTTCTGTTCACCTCACCGCTTGTTGCCTGTTCCTCGGTGCAGCCGCGCATCTATAGATGAAGACTGGCCTGTCGGACGCAAGGCCCGCGCAGCAGCAACAAGCGGGCGTACTCTGGCCCGCCAGTTTCACGAAGAGATAGGGGCAACACCGCTAAATTGGCTCAAAGCCGAAAGAGTGTTGTGAGCTGCCGCACTGCTGGAAAATGGTGCAATTCCACGTTCTGATGTTTGGAGCCTGTGTGGGTTTTGATCTGCCGAAACACTACGGCGCGAGTTTTGCAAAATGATGGGCATTGCGCTGACGCGATACAAAGAACGGCTTGGTGCGCCATTCGCTGTCTAGAGGCCAGAAGCCCTCAGCTCGCTACAAGTGAATTGTGAGCTAAAGCGAGCTCCAAACGCCAAAAGATAATACTGAGCGCGAAAGAAAATTTTAGTTCGGCCTGTCTGGTTGGTAGCGGTGATGGAATTTTTTCATCGGAGCCAAAGTAAATATGAAACACACCCTATCGCGCATTCTTGGCGCAACTGCCCTGTCTACCGTGAGTGTGGCCGCATTCGCTGATGGTCTTGACCCAACTGTGCTCACTGAGGGCCAAGTGATCGGGCAGATAAGCCAGCTTGCAACCGTTTCAGGTCGCACCGGTATGAGTGCGTATTCGTTTGCGCCTGAGTGGTCAGAAGAACTTGGCTTCTCTGCGACGGGTGCTGTTGGTTTCAGGCTTCAAGACAAGTCCGCGCTCGGCCTGATTATGACGGGTGGGGAGCGCAAACGCGAAGTCTTGTTGAACTTCGGTCTCGAACTGGACGCTGAACGTCAGGTTGTTTTGACAGCAGGCCAGCTGCAAGAGCGCCTCGAGTTCGGAACGGACGCAAACCAAGAGTGGGTCAAGCAAAACGAGTTTGGTCTTGCCTATGAAACAGCTGATTATGCGTTCAGTGTTTACCACGTGGACTCTGAAACGACAGATAACTTTGTCGGCGCCAAGTCGACGGGTGCTGAGCTGAGCGGCAGCGTAGACGTTTCTGATGCGCTGACCATGGGTTTTGGCGCAGGTTATCAGACGCTTGATTGGGACGATGGCTCCGAAGGTGTCGACGGCCTCACAGCAAGCTTTGATCTCGGATACCAAGCGAATGCAACGACGCGCTTTAAAGTATTTGCCGACCACAACATGTCTGAAAACCAAATCGGATTTGGTGGAAGCTTGGCGCTTGGCGCAGGCACTTTGGAGGCAATTTATACACGCATTGGCGGGCGCGTTGGTGCGATAACAGATGACAACAGGTTGGCTGTAGCCTTTGCGATGCCTCTTGGCGGGCAAGGCAACGCGACCGTGTCGCGCAATAACTGCGAGCGGCTTGTCTGTAATGGCGCGTTCGTCGAGAACACTGCTGTCAGATGTGATGACGCGACCTGGCTATCTGCCTGAGCGGGTGATTGTGAAGGCTGCAGCTGGCGAAGCAGTCGTCGACAACTCCTGTGACAACCCTTTGGCTACGCCTTTCACAACTGACGGCAGCCTGTCAGGAGGATATGTAAATACATTTCTTATTGGTGGTCAGGAAAATAATAATCTGAGAGGATTTATAGCCCTTCCCTCCACAGGAACCTATGATTTGTACAATCGTGGCGGGGATGAGAATTACACTTTTGGCGGTTCGAAAGAGATAGATGTTACAGTAGACTACCAATATGGTGACACCAGTGGCGAGCTTCCCATTGGTGGTAATATCTACATTTTTGTTGAAGGTGAGCCCAACTGTTATACTCGTTACTTTATTATACAAGAAGACTAAGAAAAGCTGCATAATGTCGGGGCTTCGGTTGCTTGTTGAAAGCAGTCTGGTGGTTACCAAATCTGGACCTTCTCGACTAAGTAATATCGCAGTCTGACAAAAAAAACATAAAGCCTGACTTCACTGTCAGGCTTTATTATTTTTGTGTAACTTCGAAATGCTGCCTTCAAACCAACTCCACAACCTTCACCCGCGCTGCCCCATCTCCTTCGATGTACCGCTGCGTGACTGCCAACGACGAATGCTCGGCTAGCGTCTGAATATCCAGCAACGACCCACCAACGCTGTTGGTTTGCCCCTACCACATTTATGATGAAGGCTCGGTGTCGGGTCGGTGAGGGGCTGTCCTCGTAGTTCTCTTTGTCTTGATATTGATCGTTTTTGTGCTCGACACATCCGCAGCCAAACATGCCGCTGAAAGCCAGCGTGTAAACCAGCCTAAGCCACACCCTATCAGGAGGGTGCAATTATTAGGACGTATCCAAGAAAATAAGGTGGAGGCGAGTAGGAGAATCGAACTCCTGTACACGGATTTGCAATCCGCTGCGTAACCACTCCGCCAACT
>NZ_CBFHTG010000039.1:0-2247 GCF_965658795.1 Lentibacter sp.
ACAGACTGCGCCATGTCGCAGGCTTTGAGTGAGGCAAGCTCATGACTGAGCTGATCGCCCAGCACCAGAATAAGAGTCTTATCGCGCATCTTGTCTTCCCTCAGTGTCCATACTGGCTGCCATACACAAAGCCATACGCCCTGCCACACGGCATGGACCAGATAAACTTGAGAGAAAAGGAAGTGGCGGAGGGAGCCAGCCTAGAATCCAACTCTCTCTCGTTCCAATGTCAGACAGCAAGAGATAAAACAAAACTACTCAGAAACCTAAGGTTTCGACCTTCAGGTTATAAGTCAAAACTTTTTGATTAAATAACTACTTAAAATCAATTACTTAACCTAAAAGCCCTTGAAGCCACGCAGATATTCATGGTGTTTCGTCGCTTTTAAATGTTTTATCATGGACACAAGCATCGGCAAAACTGTAGCCAGCGGTTGACCAGAGCATGTCCATGTATAATCCCGCCCACGACAATTCGACATTCAGATCATGTGTGTGGAGGTAATGCGCAGGAGGCAGCTTTGCAAATTTCGACGCTTTCCCGACAGCCGGCTTTCGTGCAAGGTACGGCGGAAGCCGGGTTTGAGCCCAATGTGCTGGATCCTGCGCTGGGCGCTAAGGTCCGGTTTTCTGTGTGGACAAAAACGACCAGCTGTAGCTCGTTGCTCCTAACAATAGACTCTTGTTAGAGGAACAATCACAAACCATACGCGCGGCGAAAACCTAAAGTTTTTCATAGATGTCTAACGTCAGTGCCTATGGGTCCAAATAGAGTTATTTACTAAGAGAGTGTTTTTGGCTGATCGTAACCACTGAGGAGTGGACAATGAGAAAGACAATCAAGAGCCCTGGCGAGAAGATCGTCAAAGATATCAAGCGGGCGACCCGCAAACACTATTCATCCGAAGAGAAGACCAGGATCGTGCTGGATGGCCTTCTTGGCGAAGACAGCATTGCTGTGCTGTGTCGCCGTGAGGGTATTTCCCAGGGCATCTATTACAAATGGTCCAAGGACTTCATGGGAGCTGGGAAGAAGCGTCTGACTGGGGACAACCGCGCGAGCGGCCACAAATGACGAAGTGAAAAATCTGTGTCGTGAAGCGCGTGAGCTCAAGGAAGTGGTTGCAGAGCAGACGCTCGAACTGCGACTTCTTCAAAAAAGCATGTACGACAGTGGGGGCGACCACGAATGAGATATCTGTCACCTAGCAGTCGCTGCTTGCAGCGATGAGAGGGCGCGTCAGAGAAGCTAGAGATCGTAAAACTGGTCGAAGGATCGCATCTGTCGGCACGCGTGACGCTAGCCAAGCTCTGCATTCCGCGCTCCATTAAGTTTGTTTACGCCTCTGTTTCATCTCCGAAGCACAGTCCAGCTCATCAGCAGACAGAGTGCCACCCATGTTCAATGCCGCCTCACGCTGCTTCTCTAGAGATCGGCGATCTATCCGCTTCAGTGCGCGATACTGCAATACAACTCAGGCGCCACGTAACACTAAAAACGAAACCGCTTCGCTGCGATCAACCTCAATCTAACCAAAGCGACGCATGCTTACCCTGTTTCAACATACGCACGGAACCGCGTTACAACCGCCTTCGTGGTTTTGCGCACGGCTTTGATCAGCTCCTCAGTGGTCTCTTCATCTGAGGGCGCCAGATAGAGCTCAGCACCAGCGTTGCCCTAGAGAGCGCGGCGGATGTTTTCACCATAGATTTTATAAACATCTCCTACTTCCCGGTTGTGAGAGGTTAAAGGAAATGTCCTGCGAGTAACGGCATATCTACACCTGTTTCACGTCAACGCGCGTGAACCTCGTCTTGCTTACAGCTTTTCGATCAGCTCTGGCACAGCGGTAAACAGATCCGCGACGAGGCCGTAGTCCGCGACTTGGAAGATCGGCGCTTCCTCGTCTTTGTTGATCGCCACGATGATCTTGCTGTCTTTCATGCCCGCGAGGTGCTGGATCGCGCCAGAAATCCCGACAGCCACATAAAGCTCAGGCGCAACAACCTTGCCCGTCTGACCCACTTGCCAGTCGTTCGGTGCGTAGCCTGAGTCCACAGCCGCGCGCGAGGCGCCGACGGCTGCGCCGAGCTTGTCGGCGAGTTGTTCGATCATCTTAAAGTCATCCAGCGAGCCGACACCACGGCCACCAGAGACAACCACACCAGCCGAAGTCAGCTCAGGGCGATCAGAGGCCGCGACCTTGTCTTCAACCCATGACGAAAGCGCAGGGTCTGCAACTGCTG
>NZ_CBFHTG010000040.1:0-2131 GCF_965658795.1 Lentibacter sp.
TGAAGGTATTTGTGCCAGAGAGGAGCAGGTCACCTGCGCCTGGTTTGGTCAGGTTACCGAGGCCAGCAAAGACACCGTCAAAAAGGCTATCGCCAGCTTGGTCTATTGTCAGCGTTGTTGCGATAGCGACGGGGTCTTCTGACTCACCCTCACATGTCGCGCCATTGCCACCAGCTGTTTCGAGGCAGAATGTACCTGTACCTGTCAAACCTGCAGCAGCAACACCAGTTGCTGTGTTAGTGATTTTGAGTTCGTTTGAAGACACGACACTCCAGTAGCCATCGTTGATGACTTGTGTGCCAGCCGTGATGGAGCCGTTCTGGATCAAAATCGAGGCGTTTGTGATCGTGCCAGACGCTTCAAGCGAACCTGCTGTTTGCAACATACCGTCGGCACCGTCTGTTGTGCCCAGAATGTCTGTGCCCGAGTCGATGACCAACATACCAGAGTTGCCAACATCGGTGGCTGTCACAGCGTTGTAAATGTTCAGCTCACCGCTTGAGACCGTGCCCGCAGCGGCAACTGTTACAGCTCCGGCATTTTCAGCACCGTAAAGTTGCAATGTGCTGCCTTCACCCACATTCAGGTCACCGCCCGCGCCAAGCAATGTGCCTGATGCTGTTGGATCTTCAATGTTGAACGTGCTGACAGTGCCGCCAAGAACCTGGAACTGCTCAAGCGTGTTCTGACCCGTGATATAGAGAAGGCCCGTATAGTCGCTGGATGCATCCCCGACAGCCAGACCAGCACCGCTCCAGTTCCCCGTAAGGAAGGCAACATCTGCGGATGTTTGCGTACCAGTGTTATAGACAGCGACCCGTGCAGAGTCTGTGCCCGCTGTCCCGAGGACATCAACGTTGTTTGCAAACACGATGTGACCAAGCGATTCATCAGAACCGAATGTCAGCGTACTTGTGGTCGCGCCTTCAAAGAAGCCGTTGTCACCCCACTCAAGATTTTGGCCTACACCCGGCAGAACCTCGCCAAGATTGACGGTGAAACCGTCAACATCACCCGCCGCAAAGCCGCCTGAGCCGCTCCACTTGACCTGAGAGTTGGAATTACCCACGCGGCGGCCTGTCAGGTCTTCGTTCAACAGAAGTGTGCCCGTTGTGCCGAGGCTGAGTTGGCTCCCGATCGATCCGCCGCCATCAAAGCGGAGGCGTGATGCGTCGTTGACACCTTCGCCCAGAACGGCGTCGAGTGTCGCGCCGCGCAGGATTGTATCACCTGAGTAGGTGTTCTCGGCATTGAAGACAACGCGGCCACCATCACCATGGATGATGATATCGGCACCTGCACCCTCTGCAAAGGGTGCGCCTTCATAGGTTGCGGCGGAGTCATCTGAGATTTCGTCATCAAAGACGATGACATTGCCTGCACCCGGAGCAAGTGTAACCGTGCTGCCCTTCATCATGAAGATCGCCGCACCCGCGCCATCGCCTGCTGAACCCAAGTTGTTGCTTGAGCCGCCGCGTGCCACGTTGTTCTGGAAGTGTGCGTTGCCCGTGATCGTCAGCGTACCTGTTTCGCGCACGAAGATCGCACCGCCGAAGCCAGACCCGCCGTCACCATACAGACCGTTGCCGTTGCTACCGTCACCCGCGGCAAAGCCACCGAAACCGCCCTCACCAGGGTCGCCGCCGTTGGCCGCGCCTGTCGAGCCTTCGTCACCGCCGGCACCGCCGCCGCCGCCGCCAGCACCAAACCCGCCGTCACCGCCGCGACCACCGTTGCCACCGTCGCCACCGTCAGTAAACGACAGAGCACCTTCGCCACCGTTACCACCAGCGCCACCGGCACCACCGCCGAAGAACTCGTCGCCGCCGCCGCCTTCGCCGCCTTCGCCGCCAGCACCACCCATGCCCGCGATACCGTTGGCCAGGTTGATGCCCCACGTGACATTTTCATAAATGGCAGTCGCAAAGTCGAACGCCTTGCCCGCAAATTTGATGGACTTCGTGACAATCGCACTGGGCTTCGGCACACCCACAGCCGCCCCAACCACAATGGGAGGAGAGATTGCATCGATCAGTTCCGATGCAGCTGTTGCGAATGAGTTGGTTGTTGATTTCAGGTTGCGCAGTGCGTTGGGGTGGACGGGCATACCATCAGAGCCGTTACCGCCGTA
>NZ_CBFHTG010000041.1:0-2075 GCF_965658795.1 Lentibacter sp.
GGAACTGCGTGGAGAATTGGTCGCTATACGAAACGCAGCAAGGCCCGCCGATGAGGCGGGCCTTGCTGAAAGCGATATTTCGCTAAACTTGGTTGCGGGAGTAGGATTTGAACCTACGACCTTCAGGTTATGAGCCTGACGAGCTACCGGGCTGCTCCATCCCGCGCCAAGTGAGTGGTCCGAATACGCCTGCTTTGCCGCAAGCGCAACCCCAAAATCTTAGATGTCCGTCGATTATGTAAATTTATTTGAAATCCACGTTTCAAGGCTTTGACCGAGCCTCGCCGCATTCGGGTCGCGCATGACATGAACATGGTTTCCTGCAGCGTCCAATATCTCCAGACTATCGCCTAACAGACCCTGCCAATAGCGCTCATTGTCAGCTTTGCGAGGGTTTTCCTCCTCACATGAATACATCAAAACACTCTCTACATTCAGCGGCTTTAGGGTGTGGCTGCGAAACGCTGTTTCATCCGCCACAGGCAGCTCCGCACATGGGCGGCTTAAGAGAATATGCGCAGCGCGGTCAAACATGCGGGCAATATCGCCTTGTTTGATAAGCGGGCTCATAATTCGACGTAGCCACCAGTCCAGACGCTCTGTCTGCAAGTGGGGTGCCGTCGGCTCAACAACGACAAGTGCAACATCAAGGGCACCACGCTGTTGCAACTCGCGTGTCACTTCAATGGCAAGGAGCGTGCCAGCAGAAAACCCAGCAATCACCATTGGGCCAAGCCCATGGGCACGCTCTATCGTATCACAAGCATATTCCGCGAGTTCCTTGATAGATTTGCGCGCAAAGGTTTCCCGCTGCGCGACGTCTCGGACATGGACACCGTAATAGCTACGCCCCTCGCCCAAAGCGTTCATCATATACAACCAATCTGAAAACTCGCCATTTTCAACAGGTAGAACAAAAACAGGCGGGCCACTTCGCCCCTGTTTCAACGGCACCATGTCTTCGCGGGGCGCGTTCTCGATACGGTGCGCGATGTCTTTGATCGTAGCCCCCTGCATCACAAAACTTTCGTACCCCAACCGCTCTTTATGACGGTCCTCCAGTGCCACAAGGACAGACATCGCCTGGAGAGAATCCCCTCCAACATCAAAAAAGTCATCCTCGATTGAGTAGGCTCTGTGCCCCAGTACAGTTTCCCAGATTTCGGCAACATCTCTCTGGATTGGGGCGAGTGTCTCAAGGTCCAGCTCGTCCTTCCAGCCTTCTGCCTCGGGCGTAGGCAAGGCTTTCCGCTTGATCTTGCCAGACTCCGTCTTGGGAAGGCTGCTATGGGCAAAAAAATAATTCGGCACCATGTAAGCAGGAATGCGGTTCAGCAAGTCATCCCGAAACGCCCGTGTGTCAAAAGCGTTGCCCATTTCATGCACGAAATGACAGACCAACTGCCGCGCCCCCTGCGGGTTCTGCCAACTGGTCACAGCAAGCTCACGAAAACCGCCAGCCTTGGATACCTCGGCCTCGACTTCTGAATATCTAACGGAGTACCCCCGTATCTTTACCTGGTCATCGACCCGCCCAATCAGATGCAAGCACCCATCCGCGTCAAAAAAGCCGAGGTCACCGGTGTAAAGCACACGCGTGCCGTCAGGCTCGGTCCAGTAGACACCCTCAGTTTTTTCGGGGTTATGAAGATAGTGTTCAGCAAGGAAACGGCTGCGCTTCACAATCACACCTTCAACCCCCTGAGGGACAGGCTCGCCCGCTTCATCCACAACAGTGAGCTCACCGGGAAGCGGAGGGAAGCCTGCCGGCAACGGTCCGTCGATAGCCGTCGATCCCTTCGGAAAATCAAAACACGCCAGAAGGCCACACTCTGTGGATCCGTAGCTGTTGGTCAGAACCGCTCCCTCGGGGAAGACACGTTCAAACTCGGCCACATCACTTGGCAAAAGAGCCTCTCCTGACAGGCGGGCAAAGCGCAGTGAAGGGATCATGTGCTTTGCAGCGCCCACAATCGAGCGGAACGCTACAGGGTAGCTTTGAAACCCAGTGATCTGATGCTCTGTCAGCCACTCGACAAGACCCGAAGAGCCTTTGCCGCGCAGATCGTAAAAGT
>NZ_CBFHTG010000042.1:0-1653 GCF_965658795.1 Lentibacter sp.
CGCGTGCGGTCAATGTCATAGCGCCCCGCCGTAAAGATATAGACCACCTCATAGGCCTTCACGCGCGGGCTGGTGCCGAAGGCGGTTTTCACACCGTTGGGGCTGATCACCTTGATCATGTCTCCCGCGCTCACGCCCAGCTCGCGCGCCACCCCCGAGCCGATGGCAACGCCCGCCTCAAAGCGCATGATGTCGCCAGAGCTGTCCTGCGGGTTCACAATCCTTGGAATGGTCATCAGGTTTTCACCTGTGATCCCGTAGACCTCGATGCCCGCGTTGCGCCCTGCGGCGGTGGCCATCACCTGCCCCTTCACAAGCGGCGCGGCGCGGATCACGCCCTCGACCGCGCGCAGGCGGGCCGCAACGCCTTCATAGTCCTCGATTGTGCGGTCAAGGCGGCCGTTTTCCTGCACTTCGGCGGCGTTATAGACCGTGACATGCGCGTTCGCGCCCAGAATGGTGTCAACGAATTCTGCGCGAAATCCCGCGCGCACAGAGAGCGTCGCGATCAAAGCCATCACCGCCAGCGTGATCCCGATAAGGCTGATCCACGTCATTACACTCACACCGCCCTCGGCACGGCGCGCGCGCAGGTAGCGCCAGGCAATCATCAGTTCAAAACCTGCAAAAGGAGGAGTCATCGCCATAGGTCTGCTCTCTTATTATTAGGGGCAAAATGCGCATGCATCCCTGCCACGTCAAGCACTCTGGCGCGTGCGGCGGCCAAAGAGTGCACGCAAAAGCGCCATCAGCCCACCGATAAAGCCAAGCCCGCCCAAGAAACCTGTGCCTGCAAAGAGACCGCCCTCAAACGTCAGCGGCAGCGCAGGCTGGTAGGCCTCCCATGCGCGCGCAGCAATCTCGCTGTCGCGAAAGCGCCGCATCTCGTAGGCGCGGGTAAACGGCCCTGCCGTTTGCAGCACCGCCAGATCGGCCTCAAGCCGCGCGTGGCGGGCGATGGTTTGGGCCACAGTCTGCGCCCGCGCGCGGCCCATATCGCTGCCAGCGGCCAGCTCCACGAGCGCCTCTTCGCGGCTCACCCCCAGCGCGCTGGCATCCGCGTCAAACTCGGCCACAAAGCGCGAGAGCTCATCAACCGCTCCGCCCATGCGCTGGATATACTGCTGGGAAAATTCGGGAAATTGCGACAGCCCCGCAGCGCCCGTGAGGCCACCCGCCAAAGTCAGCGCGCGCGCAATCATGGCGTGCTCCCGCAGAGCGCGGCAGTAAAGGGTCGGGAGACCGATCTGTGCAAAAACAACATCAACACGCCTCCCGAAACCACGTTACCCGTCACGCATGCGCCAAAGCGCAGGCTTAAAGCCCTTTGACCATATGGTCCTTGTAGATCGCCGCGAGCTTTTTCACGGCCTCTTGGGGCGGCAGCTCTTCGCTTTCGCCCGTGCGGCGGCTCGTCAGCTCGACAACACCGTTCTTCAACCCGCGTGGCCCGACAGTGATCCGCCATGGCAGGCCAATGAGGTCCATCGTGGCAAACTTGCCGCCCGCGCGCTCGTTGCGGTCGTCATAGAGCGGCTCAAGGCCCACGGCCTCCATCGCGGCTTCAATCGCTTCGCAGGCCGCATCGGCCTCGGCGTCGCCCTGCTTGAGGTTGACGATGCCCGCGTGAAACGGTGTCACACCTTCAGGCCA